>JBMCPG010000389.1:0-2500 GCA_048626035.1 Cyclonatronaceae bacterium | reverse complement strand
TCCCGCACGCCGGGCTATCGCAAGGCGTTTGAAACCAGCCCGCTGGGCGACTTGCGCATTCCGGAAGCCATCACCCTGACCGAAGATTATGAGCCGTCGTTTATTGGCGGGTTTTGGGGCGAATACCGGCCCGGCGGCGACTGGCAGCTTCCGTTTGAATTTGCGTATTTCAGCAAATTGCCCGTCGATGTTTTGCCTGGCCCCATCACGGATGAGGATTTGGAAACGCTGCGCCTGCTTCAGGAAGACGATTCGGCGCAGGATGATCTCAGCTTTGCCGAATTAACGGCCCTGCTTTCCCGCTTTAACGAAACCCTGGAGCAGGGCGAGCAGAATGATTTTCTGAGCTATCGGCCGGCGATTAAGTGGATGGCCGGCGTTTCGCACCCGGTATTTGGTTGGGATGTGAGCCTGCAGTATCTGGCGGATATCAGCTTGCAATATGGCGATGAAGTCCTGCGGGAGCGCTGGTTTCACGGGCTGTCGGCGGTGCTGAATCAGCAGTATTTGCGGCAGCGGCTGCTGCTGCGCCTGCTTGGGCGGTATCAGTTTAACGGCCGGGATTTCTGGCTGAATCCGGAGGTGGGCTACGATTTGCGCGATAACCTAAGCCTCTCGCTGGGCGGACATTTGTTCGGCGGAGCAATGCCGGAGCAAAACTCTCCGCAGCTCAGTTTCCGGCGCTACGGCAGCAACAGCCTGGTGTACACCTCCGTGAAGTTTTTCTGGTGAGTGCAGAAAAACTTCACGGAGCACCTGGTTTCTGAGCTGCTGCCCGGCCTTAGTCTTCAACGGCGGCGGGAACTTCTTCGATTTCCTTTTCCTCGCCCGGCTCGTAGCCTAAATTTGGCGCCAGCCAGCGTTCGCAGGTCGGCACATCCAGGCCTTTGCGGCGGGAATAGTCCTCAATCTGATCTTTTTGCAGCTTGCCGATGCGGAAATATTCGGCCTGCGGATGCCCGAAATACAGTCCGCTCACGGATGAAGCCGGATACATGGCAAAGGATTCGGTGAGCGTGATGCCGGTGTTTTCCGGCACGTTCAGCAGGTCGAACAGAATTTCTTTTTCCGTATGATCCGGACAGGCGGGATAGCCGGGGGCCGGCCGTATGCCGCGGTATTTTTCTTTGATGAGGGCGTCGTTGTCGGTTTTTTCTTCCGGCGCGTAGCCCCACAATTCCGTACGAACGTGCTTGTGCATGTATTCGGCCATAGCTTCGGCCAGTCGGTCGGCGATGGCTTTGAGTAAGATGGAGTTATAGTCGTCGTTGTCGGCTTCGTACGCCTCCAGCAGCGGCTCGATGCCCAGCCCGGCGGTTACGGCAAATCCACCGATGTAATCCTTCAGACCGCTTTCTTTGGGCGCGACATAATCCACCAGGGATTTGTTTGGCTGCCCTTTGCGCTTTTGGGTCTGCTGCCGCAGCATGTGGAAGACGGCCCTGACTTCTTCCCGGCTTTCGTCTTCATAGACTTCGATATCCTCGCCCACGGCGTTGGCCGGAAACAGCCCGACCACGGCTTTGGCCTGCAGTTTTTTGTTGGCGATGATATCATCGAGCAGGGCGTTGGCATCCTCAAATAATACCCGCGCCTGCTCCCCGACGACTTCATCTTCCAGAATCGCGGGATATTTTCCGGCCAGCTGCCAGGTGATAAAAAACGGCGTCCAGTCGATATAGTCGCGCACGCTGGCTAAATCGACGTCATCATACACCTGAAGCCCGGTTTTTTTCGGGGTGATGATATCTTCGCTTTTCCATTCTACCGGCGTTTTGTTTGCGCTTGCCTGTTCAAACGGCAGATATTTTTTGGTTTCTTTTTTCTTGCCGTGATTGTCGGCCAGCTCGCGGTATTCTTCGTCCAGCGCGCGGGCGAAATCTTCTTTCATGCTGTTGGTCGTGAGCTTGCTGACCACCGGCACGCTGCGGGAGGCGTCCAGCACGTGAATTACCGGGGCATCATAATTGGGCTTTATTTTTACGGCCGTATGGATGCGGGAGGTGGTTGCGCCGCCGATGAGCAGCGGAATCTTCATGCCGCGCCGCTGCATTTCTTTGGCTACGTTCACCATTTCATCGAGGGAGGGGGTGATGAGGCCGCTCAGGCCAATCACATCGACTTCATGCTTTTCGGCTTCGTCGAGAATTTTATCGGTAGGCACCATCACGCCGAGATCGACCACATCAAAATTATTGCACGCCAGCACTACGGAGACGATGTTTTTGCCGATATCGTGCACATCACCCTTTACCGTGGCCAGCAGGACTTTGGCTTTTTGCTGCGTGGATTTGGATTTTCGCTTGGCTTCTTCGATGTAGGGGATGAGGATGGCAACGGATTTTTTCATCACCCGTGCGCTTTTGACGACCTGCGGCAGAAACATTTTGCCCGCGCCGAACAAATCGCCGACCACGTTCATGCCGTCCATGAGCGGGCCTTCGATGACTTCCAGCGGCTCATCATATAATTGCCGCGTCTCTTCGGTGTCGTCTTCCAC
>JBMCPG010000388.1:0-2500 GCA_048626035.1 Cyclonatronaceae bacterium | reverse complement strand
CTTCATCATGGAGCTGCCCGGCTATAAACTCCCGAAGTGGTCGACGGTGGCCTATAATGTGTACGAGCGCGGTAAAATATTTGTGTGGGAAGCCGGACGCATCATCATCATGATTTCCATTGTGCTGTGGTTTCTGGCCTCCTTTCCCCGGCAACATGAAAGCGATCTTCCGGCGGAGTTCAGCGCAGGCGCAAGCGTGGCCGGCGAGGAAGCCGGCGATATTTCTGAAGAGCAGCGCCTGGCTTCGTATCAGCTTCAGGAGAGCTACGCCGGGCGCTTTGGCCGTTTCATTGAGCCGGTTATCGAGCCGCTGGGCTTCGACTGGAAAATCGGCATCGGCCTGATTACTTCGTTTGCCGCCCGCGAGGTGATGGTCGGCACGCTCAACACCATTTACAGCGTGCAGGATGAAGGCGACGAGGCCCTCAGCCTTCAGCAAAAGCTGCGCCGAGATGTGGATCCCGACACCGGCGAGCCGCTCTACAACATCTGGACGGCGCTTTCCCTGATGATTTTCTTTGCCCTTGCCATGCAGTGCATGAGCACCATCGCCATCGTGCGCCGCGAAACCAACAGCTGGAAATGGCCCATCATTATGTTCAGCTACATGACTGCCCTGGCGTATATCTGCTCGTTTATCGTGTATCAGGCGGGGATGCATTTTTTCTGAGCACGCACCAGCCCAGAGAAACAAGGGACATAAGGCTCATCAGGCCGGGAAACCAGTCGCCGTAGCGCACATAAAAAGTATCATGATAATAGACCGGCACGTCCAGTTCGAAGGCCGTGCGCGTCCAGTATTCGGTCTGGGTATGCGGCTGGCCGTCGGGTAAAATCATACCGGAGATGCCGTTGTTGGCGCTGCGCACGACCGCCCGGCGCGTCTCGACCGCACGCAAACGGGCAAAATCATAGTGCTGCTGATGCCCGCTGGTGTTGCCCCACCAGCCGTCGTTGGTAATTACGGTAATGAAACCCGCATCCATTTCTGCGCTCCGGCGCACCACGTCCGGAAAAACGGAATCATAACATACAATTGCCGGGGAAGAAACGTCCGCCTGATTGGTTTCAAAGGTGCGCATTTCGCGGCCTTTTCCGTAGCCGGCCTGACCGCCCCAGTCCACGTCCAGCGGTAAATAGCTCAGCGCCGTTACAAAGGGCATGCGCTCCACGATGGGCACCAGCCGCAATTTATTATAGACTTCAAGGCGGCCATCCGGATAAAACCCGACGGCGCTGTTGTAATAATTGAAGGCCTTTCCGTCGCGGCTGCGCAGATGCACTCTCGGCGCGTCTTCATCCTCATAATACTGAAAATAAGCCGCCCCGGTAATAATCGGCACGTTCCATTCGCGGGCTTTCTGAAATAAATGCACATCATTAGAGGAGCGGCGGCGCTCGTCCACCCGGCCCATGAGCGCGTTTTCGGGCCAGAACATGATGTCGGTTTCATCGGTAACCACGCTGTCGATCATGGCGGTGAGCTCACGCAGCGGAATTTCGGTATTCGGATAGCCGGCATTGTGCAAATAGGAATCGTAATTCGGCTGGGCGACGACGACCTGTGCATACGCATCGGGTTGCAAATCCCGCGTATTCAGCAGGATGACGGACACCAGCGCGGGCACCAGAAATACCGTGGCCGTAAACCAGGCCCATCTCTTCCGGATGTCCGGCTGTTGTGAACGTGTAATTTGATGCAAGCCCCCGGCGGTCATCACAATCATAAACGTAATACTCAGGTAGCCGGTCCATTCGATATACTGCACCATAAATGTGCCGCGCGCAAAAGCGTTGGCCAGCGCCAGCCACGGCCAGGCCAGATCCCACCACAGATGCAGCCATTCATAGCTCACCCAAATCGCGGCGGCGGCCGGAACGCCCAGCCAAGCGGAAGGAAGCTTTTTCATCACAACTTTCATAAGGCCAAGCGTGAGGGCCATAAGCGCGCTGTTGGCCAGAATCGCCGCTACGCCGCCGGCCACGGTTGCCATGGTGAGCCAATAGGTCGTGATAATATTCCACAGCAAAAACCCGGCGTAGCTGAAATAGGCCGTATCCCGAAAGCCCTCAGACTGCGCGGCCAGCCGGAAAAAAAGCATAAACGCGATGATGCTCAGCAGCCCGAATGGAAACGGAAATGGAGAATAGCTCAGCCCGAGCAGCAGGCCTGCCGACAGGGAAAGGCCCCAGCGGGATTTATTTCGGATGATGGAATCCCGCCACAACGACGGCCTGAAAACATCAAAAAAACGCATGTATAGCAGTTAAGCAAAAAATGAGTATGGTTGAAGAAGTTGAACGCCTCGCAGCGGGAAGGTACGCAAAAGGACGTTTTGAATTGTGAATGTTGAATGTTGAATGGGGAATTTTTTTGGATTGCTGACGGTGATAAGCAGCCTAAGGGACATTTTTCAGCCCTTGAGATTTCTCCGCTCCATGGATTCCGCTGCGCGCCATCAATTCCGGTCGAAATGTCCGGTGGCGGGTATATTTTTGG
>JBMCPG010000387.1:0-2504 GCA_048626035.1 Cyclonatronaceae bacterium | reverse complement strand
CCCCGACAGCCTGAAACGCGCCGTGGATATTTTCTGGCTGGAGAATCTGGAGTCCGGCCGCACCGCCCGCGAGGTAATGGCGCTGTATTATCAGCGCGTGGTGGAAGCCAATATGCAGTTTACCAGCTTTAAAGAAGGCTGGAAAACCGATATGGGCATGGTCTATATCATTTTTGGCCCGCCCTGGTATGTCGATCGCCGGGGCCAGAATATCCGCTGGACTTACGGCTACGATACCAACGATCCGCGGCGCACCTTCGATTTTTATCGCGCCCGCATGGATACCCGCCGCTTTCCCTTCGATAATTGGGTGCTCGAACGCCGCGATAATTACCATTATACCAATTACGAGCGCATACAGGACTGGTTGAATGGATACGTACTAACTCGTAATTATCCCTATTAGCAGTACTACGCTGAATCCACATGAATACAAATTCGTATTTTTGTTCTTGTCCCCGCATAAATCCTCCCTCATAATCTAATATTTTTACTCATGCTACAACATATTTACTCGTTTAGTGCGGCATTCATCTTTTTGCTTGTCTTCAGCACATCCTCGCTGTACGCACAGGGCGGCGTTACAGATTCGGCCAATCCACAAATTATCGATAAAGGTGCGGGCGTAATGACCAAAGCACCCGACATGGGCAGCAACTACGAAGGCACGCCCTATTTATTTGAGGCTTTTACCCGGGGTAATGCACGCTCCCGCGACGGCGAGCAATTCGACAATCTGTTGATGAATTACAACGCTTACAGCGATCAGATTCAGATTGAGTACGAAGGCGAATCGTATGTCCTTAATGAAATGCAAATCAACTCGTTTTCTGTGCAAACCGCCGATGGCCGCAACATGGTGTTCCGCAACCGCCTTGGTTCGATGGAGGGCGAATTCGATAATCTGAGCTATCTGCAGGTTCTTTACGAGCAGCAAGCCGGCCTGTACCGCAAAATAGATAAAAAGCTTATCGAAGGCGGCGCCCCGCTTGGTTATGGCAATACAAGGCGCGAACCCAATCGTTTTGTAGATGAAAGCCAGCTGTATTTCAGAGACGGAAACGGGGAATTTCATAAAGTTAGCAGCCGTCGCCGCGGGGTCCTGCGCATGTTTGGAGAGCACCGGAAGGAAGTACGGGATTTTGCCCGCCGCCGCAATCTCGACTACGATAATCAGATGCACCTCACCCAAATGGTGATGTTCTACGAAAGCCAGCTGGAAGAGGAGGGCTGATTGCAGCCAGCGCCTTTACTTAAACGCCTTTTCATAATTGGCCCCACGGCTTCCGGAAAATCCGACCTCGCGGCAGAGCTGGCCTACCGGCTCGGCAGCCGGGTCATTTCGGCCGACGCGCGGCAGTGCTACAAATATTTGGATATCGGAACGGCCAAACCCGAAGCGGAGCTGCTCGCCAAGGTGCCGCACCACTACATATCGGCGCTTTCACCCGGCGGTTTTGATCAGCCACGCCTGAGTGAAAGCGCCGCCGATTTTCGCCGCCGGTGCGATGCCTGGGAAGCCCGTTTCCAAACCATCATACAACAGAAAAATGATGATTCAGCCCCGCCCATCATCTACGCCGGCGGCTCTACGCTTTATTTGCAGGCCGTGCTTTTCGACCTCGATGATGCGCCTCCGGCCAATAAAGAACATCTGAAACAGCTTCAGGCCGAGGCCGATACCCGGGGATTGGAGGAAATATACCGGCGGCTTCGGGACGTTGATCCTGAATATGCCGCCCGCATCGACGGGCTGAACCGCCATCGCATCTTCCGCGCCCTGGACGTGTACATGCAAACCGGAAGGCCGTTCAGCAGCTTTCACAAGCGCTCCGATTTTGAACAGCCGCGCCCGGGCTCCGAAGTTTTCATGCTCAACTGGCCCCGCGAAATGCTGCACGAGCGCATCAACCGGCGGGTAGATGCCATGATAGAAGCCGGCCTCGTAAACGAAGTACGGGACCTGCTTGAATGGCTGCCCGAAGACGCGCAGGCTCTGCAAACGGTGGGCTACCGCGAAGTTATTGCCCATCTGAAAGGCGAGCTGAGCCATGAGCAGATGATCGCCGACATCAAAACGCATACCCGCCGCTATGCCAAACGGCAGCTTACCTGGTTCCGGCGCTGGCCGTTTGTGAAGCAGCTCAAGCCCGCCGAGCAATCGTTTGAAACCATGCTCAATAGTTTGATGCGGGCTTCTTGATTTGTGTTGGCTGCTATTAAAAACCGCCGGACACCGGACGGCTTTTTAGCTCTTGGCTGTCATCCAGCCGGCGACTCCGTCGGGATGACGGACTTTTTTATATTAACACCGCCATGCTGCACAATTGCAAAAGCTGACTCAATCATCAATCCCACAGCTCGCTGCGCCAGTATTTCGGGGGCCGTTCCTCACGCACTTCAAGGATGATGTGATCTTCGTAGCGCGCGCCATGCCACAGCGTAGTTTCTATTTTTATATGATGCACGCCTAAAGGCAGTTCCGGCAGTTCGGCGCGCCACCG
>JBMCPG010000386.1:0-2504 GCA_048626035.1 Cyclonatronaceae bacterium | reverse complement strand
AACCTGATGATAACATCGATGCCATGTCGTCCCCGGCGCGGCTTCATCATACCTGCTGTTTTCTATCAGCGCTCCCAGCAGCTCTTCGGATTCGGCATATAAATTAGGCTATTCCACGAAAAGCCGCTGCTGATGAATGGTTTGCGGGGACATCTTGCGCTGCAAGGAAATCGGACGATCGGCAGAAATAACGATGAGCGGCGTTTGGGTCATGCGCGCTTCAATCACGGCTGGATAATAGTTTGCGGCGGCGGTTCCGGAAGTGCAGATCAAAATGGCCGGCCGGCCGGTCGCTTTTCCGCAGCCGAGTGCAAAAAAGCCGGCGCTGCGCTCGTCGAGCATCACCGAAACCGGGCAGGAAAACCGGGCGGAAAGATGAGCCGCCGACAAGGTGAGAGGCGTAGAGCGGGAACCCGGCGAAATAACAATATGAGCACTTCCGGCGCGGACTAATCCGGCCAGCAGCCGATAAGCGAATAAGAGATTTTGCGCCCCTCTGTCGTGGAAAAAATGCGGCATGAACGCCTCTTAAGCGTGGTTAATAGCAGATAGCATGGGAATAAGTTTCAGCTTGGTTTCCTCCCATTCGGCCTTCGGATCAGAATCCTGCACAATGCCGCAGCCGGCATAAAATAAAGCCTCTTCATCTTTAATAAGTCCGCTGCGGATGGCTACCACAAATTCGCCGCGGCCCTTGCTGTTAAGCCAGCCAAAAGGGGCGGCATACCAGCCGCGCTCGTACAGCTCTAATTTTGGAATATGGCTGATGGCCCGCTCTACCGGCACGCCGCCTACGGCCGGGGTCGGGTGCAGGCTTTTCAGGATGGTGAAGGGGTTATAATCGTGCTCCATCCAGGCCGAAATAGGCGTATAAAGATGCTGGACGTTGGTAATTTTTTTCACGCCGGGCCTTGCAGCATGTTTTACCTGAGTGCTGAACTGCAGCAGGCGCTTTTTGATGGCATCAACGACCAGGCGATGTTCTTCCAGGTCTTTTTTACTGGCCAGCAGATTTTTCTCCAGAATGCTGTCTTCGGTGGCGCTTTTGCCCCGGGAGATGCTTCCGGCCAGGCCTTCGGTAAGAATATAATTGGAGCGAATCGAAAGCAGGCGTTCGGGCGTGCTGCCCACAAACGCCGTGCTGCCTTTGGGCCGCATCATAAACGTATAGCAGGAAGGATATTCGTGCCGCAGTTGGTTAAGCACGCGTGTGGGCTGCTGCTCGCCCTTCATATCGAGACGAATGCGGCGGGAAAGCACGATTTTTTTGAGCTCTCCTGAAAGAATGAGGGATTTGGCGGCTTCAATATTCTGAACCCAGCGCTGCAAAGACTCCGGCTCCTCTACAATACGTGCCGTAGCGCCCGACCTGCGCCGCGAGCGCTCAAGAGCTTCGCTGGTAGAGTCAACCAGGATTTCAGACACCCGCTGGATACGCTTTTTCAGCAGCTTGCGCAAGCTTTCGACGCTTTCATTCTTGTTTGCCTCTGCATTTATAGTGAGCATACACAGCTCGCCATCACGGACAAACGTCCAGCGCGGCACCACAAACGTGCTCCCCCCGAAGGCCTGCCAATCGGGATTGCAGTCATCATCAGAAAACGAAAAGCCGCCCAAAAAATGAACGCCGGCCAGGCTGTGCCGTATGCCGGAACACTCGTAGATATACTGCTTTTCATTTTCGATGAGAGCCGACATATTTTCAAAACGGTTCGGCCCGCTGGTAGAAAGTTGATGCAGGGTTTCGCCGGCGGCTATGGCCGTCTTGTCTTCGGGATGTTCCCAATAATATTGAAGTTGCCCTTGCTTTCCGAGCATTTCAAGCACGGCCAGCGGATCTACATTTGAGTAGGGGATGCTGATCGACAAAATAGTATTGCGCCCGTCTTTGCGGGCTTTTGCAAGAGCCGCCGCTGCCTTCTCCTCAAAGCCTACCGTATCCGGTAGTTGGTAAGGAAGCTGCGTTTTTTTACCATTCCGGGCGTTTGTAAGAAACTCAGTTCGGGACATTAAGCCAAAAGTAGATAAATAAGAAAAATAGTTTTAACTAATTGAATAATAAATACAAAAGGGAATATTTACTGAAAAAGAATAAGAGCAATTGCCATAGTTGTGTGGTATTGCAACAAGCGCTTTACAGCTATTTTTCAATTTGCTGGCGCAGTAAAGCATAAATGAAAACTAAAACATTATAAGCATTCATTTATTCTTAACATCAAGATCTAAACTTTCATTTAAAATTGAATGGCAAAAAATGATTTATGTGTTAGAAACGGCTCTTGGAAGTTTATATAGCCATATTAGGCTTATATAATACTACTTTTCCCGCAAAAGCACAGATTGTTTTTTTGGCTTGTTTACGCCGTATGCCAGGCCTGCCGGTTAAAAACAGCTGCGCGTCGCTGGCCCGTTGAGCCGGCAGCCGCTGTATTTACGGAAGTTATCTAAAAGCGCTTTTTTGAACTAACAGGTAGATTTTTTCAGCTTTAATTTCATACTTTGAG
>JBMCPG010000385.1:0-2509 GCA_048626035.1 Cyclonatronaceae bacterium | reverse complement strand
TTAAAGGCGAAGACGGCTTTGTGCAGATTGCCACCACCCGCCCGGAAACCATTCTGGCCGATACCGGCGTGTGCGTAAATCCCAACGATGAGCGCTATAAAGCATTAATCGGCAAGACGGTCATTGTTCCGATGGTGGAGCGGGAAGTCCCCGTAATTGCCGATGAGTACGTGGAAATGGAGTTTGGCACGGGCTGCCTGAAAGTTACGCCCGCCCACGATGAAAACGATTATCAGCTGGGACAAACCCACGGGCTGGACACCATCGACATGCTGAACGATGACGGCAGCCTGGCCGAAAGCGCCGGGTTTTACGTGGGCGAAGATCGTTTTAAGGCCCGCAAACTCATCACCCAAGATCTGGAAGAAGCCGGGCTGCTGGTAAAGACCGAAGACATCACCAATAAGGTGGGCTATTCGGAGCGCACCAACGCGGTGATTGAGCCTAAACTCTCGCTCCAATGGTTTTTGCGCATGGACGAGCTGGCCAAACCGGCCCTGGAAAACGTGATGAACGATGAAATCCGCTTTCACCCTGAAAAATTCAAGAACAGCTATCGCAACTGGATGGAAAATATCCGCGACTGGTGCATTTCGCGGCAGTTGTGGTGGGGGCATCAGATTCCGGCCTGGTACTACGGAAGCGGCGAAGACGATTATGTGATTGCCAAAACCGAGGAAGAAGCGCTCGGAAAAGCCTCCAAAAAATCCGGGCAATCCGCTGAAGCGCTGCGTGGCGTGCTGAAACAGGATGAAGACGTGCTCGACACCTGGTTTTCGTCCTGGCTGTGGCCCATCACCGTCTTCGATGGCTTCAAACATCCCGATGGCGAGGAAATCAACTATTATTACCCGACCAAAGATTTGGTTACCGCTCCGGAAATCATGTTTTTCTGGGTGGCCCGCATGATTATGGCCGGCTACGAATTTCGCGGCGAAAAACCTTTCAGCAACGTGTATTATCACGGCATTGTGCGCGACAAGCAGCGCCGCAAAATGTCCAAATCTCTGGGCAACTCCCCCGATCCTATCGGCCTGATCGAGCAGTACGGCGCCGACGGCACCCGCGTGGGCATGCTGTTTTCCTCCCCGGCCGGCAACGATTTGCTGTTCAATGAGGCGCTGTGCGAACAGGGCCGGAACTTCTCCAATAAAATCTGGAACGCCTTCCGTTTCCTGAATATGAATATGGAAGAAGGCCGCCGCTACACACCGCGGCTGGAAGCCGATCCCGATTTTCTGCCCGACCGCTGGCTGTTTTCACGCCTGCACCGCACGATTGCGGAAATGGACGGCAGCTTCGGGCAGTTCCGCCTCAACGAAGCCTTGCAAAAAATTTACGCCCTGGTCTGGGATGACTTCTGCGACTGGTACATCGAGCTCATCAAGCCCGATACGCCCGGCGAAAACATCGCCCCGGAGCGGCTCGAACGCGCCCTCGGCCTGTTCGAAGTCCTCATGAAATTGCTGCATCCCTTCACCCCGTTCATCAGTGAAGAAATCTGGCAGCGCCTCCAGCCGCGTGATGCCGAAAACGCGCTCATCATAAGCAAATGGCCCGAATCGGATGCCTCTTTTATAGATGATGGCATCGAGGCGCAGTTCAGCCTGGTGCAGGAAATTGTCTCGGCCCTGCGCAACATCCGGGCAGAGTCCAACCTCTCGCCCAATCTCGAACTGGACGTGCTTCTGCGTGTGCAGGATGATGGCATCGCGGCCCAACTGCGCGAAAGCAAGGCGCTGATTGCGCAACTTCAAAAAATAAAATCATTCCGGGTCGGCGCGCCGGATGCGCCCGGACTCGAAAAACCCGCCCAATCGGCCAGCGCGCTGGTGCGCGGCGTGGAGCTGATCGTGCCCATGGCCGAGCACATCGACGTGGACAAAGAACGCGCCCGGCTGGAAAAGGAACTCAAACGGGCCGAAGGCTTTTTGAAGTCCATCAACGGCAAGCTTTCCAACGAGAAGTTTGTGAACAACGCCCCGGCCGCAGTCGTCGAAAAAGAGCGAAAAAAGCAGGCTGATGCGCAGCAAAATCTCGAAAAGCTGCAAGCCGCGCTGCATGAATTAGCGTGATCATTTCCTGAAAAGCTGCTAAGAGCGTAAACATAAGCTGGCGGGTGTTCGTAACCTACCAGCTTATGTTTTCTTTATCCAGAAACGCCTGGATTCCCCGCTGACAATCCTGCGTGCCACGGGCCGCGGCGTTGGTTTCAGCGGCGTAGTGCAGGGCATCATCAAAACCAAGCTCGGCTACTTTATTCAGCAGCGTTTTGGTGCGCTGAAGCGCTTCTCCGCTGGTTTTGTGCAGCAGCATTTCGATGAGCGCATCCACGCGTTCGTTAAATTTTTCTATAGGCACGCTTGCGCTTACCAAGCCGATGCGGGCCGCTTCATCGGCGGAGATAAGCTGTCCGGTAAGCAGCAGGTTTCGGGCGTGCGTTTCGCCGACTTTCCGCAGCAAAAATTGCGCTACGATAGCCGGCACAAACCCGATGCGCGTTTCGGTG
>JBMCPG010000384.1:0-2513 GCA_048626035.1 Cyclonatronaceae bacterium | reverse complement strand
CATGGGTTTGGGCGTGCGAATCCACGTGCTGAAGTAGCGTTTCCAGCCCTCGAGCGAGCGGCACCATTTGGGATTCCGCGCCATCACTTCGCCCTTGCATAAATCAAATCCAAAGGCATGGAGGGCATCATTTACGGCGGCGCCGAGCTTGAGGAAATACGGCTGATGCGCGGCTTCATCCCCGCTGAAAACGATGGCGTTATCCTGATCGGTTTTCAGGGTTTGCTCGAATCGCCCCTCGCTGCCCATCACCATAAACATGAAATCGCAGGGCGGCCGGCCGTAGGTTTTGATGCCATCATACAGCGCAATATGATGCAGGGTTTCGGCCATTTCGCTTACCACGAGCTGCAGCAGCCGCAGCGGGATGTTCTGCTCCAGGCCCTGGGCTATGATTTCCGAAAGGTGATGGCGGCCCGGCCGATACCCCTCCGGTGCCGGCGATGCTGCGCCCGCGTTGCCGAGCATTTGCACAAGCAGCGGCGTGATGCCCAGCAGATCTGCGGCCGTGGCGCGTTTCCATCGCGTTTGCCCGTGCGCATCTTTTTGCTGAAGCAAAAGCTCGCTGCTAACTTCGGCTTCCATTTGTGCCATCATTTCCGGCCCGCTCGCGCCTTCGGGTATAAGCGATGGCGGCGGTTGCTTTTCCCGGTGCTTTGGGCAGCGAAAGGGCGTTTCGGCGTGGAAATGCCGCCTTCTCAGATGTTGCCGGAGCGCCGATACCTCAGCCGTTGCGGGTTGCATCCAGGCGGCGGCAAAAAGGCTTGCGCTGGTTTCGGCCACGCAGAGACGGACACGGGCAGCGGCCTGTTCTGAGTTGGGCTCTGGGGATGGCATAGGGCGCGGCCTCCGGAATTTGGGCGTAAATTATTCTGTGTCGGTGAGGGTGTACGCATAGATGAGCGGGTTTATGATGCCTCGCTGAATCGACGCTTCTTCGCTGCGCCGGGCAATGTAGATAAATCCATTTCCGGCCCCGGAGAGGTATGCATCTTCAGAAAGCGGAAACGCGCGTTCGGCAAACTGCCGGGTTTCCATATCAAAAAGCATGAGCAGGGAAACGGACTCAGCGGGGGGCGGTTCGGCACCCGAAATGGGCAGGCCGTCGCTATCGAGCGGTGCCGGCTGCTGGTGCGGAGTGCGGGTGTAGGAGAGCAGCAAATGGCGCTCATCAAGCTGGTACGCCGTTTCCAGCACGCCGTATTCCTGAATAGCAGTTACCATGCGCGGAATGCGGCGCGAGGGCGAAAGGCCGGCCGGTAAGTCGCTGGTATTTTGCCGGTAGTCCGGGTAATCGGGCGTATGAATCTTCATATCTGCGGCCTCGGCCTCCGGGTCGTTCGCAAGGGGAACTTCGGCGACCTGTGCGCTCGATGCGCCTATTAAAAACAGCGTTTCAGAGGCTTTATGCAGAAAAAGCCCGCCTCCGTTCTGATAGCTGTTCATGACGGGCAACGGCATATCGGGCAGAGAAATAAGGCGTTCGTCGGCCCGGGCGCGGCGAAAACTCTGGTAACGCAGCTGATGCTCGTACCCGGCACTGACTTCATGGGTCCAGATTCCGCGCGTTTTTTCCGTCCCGCCGGCCGTATCGGCCGCCGATGCTTCAAATTCGGCGTAACGGCGTTTGAGCTCGCCACCGTCCGGAAAAGACAGGCGCGCCCGGCAATTTCCCTCGCGATCAAAAAGCAGGGGCCGGCTGTGCCGGTTGTAAATAATGAGGTCGTCCGGGCCGGTAAATTCTGCGCTGTAGGGCGAAAAGCCCTCTTCCATGCCGCACTGTTCGTGGGCCAGGGTTATGGTGGGTTCGGCATTATAGGTTTGGGCATTGCCGAAAGACTCTTCCGACGGTACGGGCACCAGATACGCTTCGCTGCGATGCGGATCGAGCAGTAAAAAATCGCCTCCGGAACTCACAAACAGCCGGCTGATCGTGTTTATATACGTATCGTTATCCAGCTCTATGATGTGGCTGAGGCGCATAAATTCGGGTGTTTCTTCGTGCTGTGCCCCAGCGCTGCAAGGAACAAAAAGGGCCAGCAATAGCGCGGCTACGTAGCCCGGGCAGCGCAAAGCCAGGCGGTGCATAAGTATAAAACGGCGCAGCAGAGGCATAAAAAAAGAAGCTAAACAACAAAAAATAAAAAGCCGGCTGAGCTTCCAGCCGGCTTTCCGATATTACGCAGAAGCCTGAATATTTGCACAAATGGCTTCTGTAAAGGTTTGGGTGGTTCCGTTTCCGCCCAGATCGGCCGTGCGGACTTCCGGATCTGCGAGGGCTTTAAGAGCGGCGGCGCGGATCACATCATGCTGCTCGTTTAAATTCAGGTGTTTGAGCATCATAAGTGCCGAAAAAAGCAAGGCCGTGGGGTTGGCTTTTCCCTGCCCGGCAATATCGGGGGCGGAGCCGTGTACTGCTTCAAAAACGGCGTACTTATTGCCTATGTTAGCCCCTGAGGTAACGCCCAGGCCGCCCACCAGCCCGGAGGCCAGATCGGAGATAATATCCCCAA
>JBMCPG010000383.1:0-2513 GCA_048626035.1 Cyclonatronaceae bacterium | reverse complement strand
AAAACGCTAATCGGAAACGAAATGACCAGCGTCGGGCGGCCATCTACGTCCCGGCGTTCGGCCCGGCTTACGGGCTCACTTTCCGGCCGGTAGGAAGGCTGGCTACCGTTATGCAAAAAAGCCTCAGCCTTGGTGGTATTATTATCCCAAACCACCGATTGTACCTCTATGCCGAGGTTGTGCGAGAGCAGGAGTTCGTGCAGCGACTCCGTGCCAAACATGCTCATGATTAAATATTGCTGCTCGTTAAGCTGAAACTGCGAGATGAAAAATAGTTTTTTTTCTTCCGGCAGCCACATCGGGCGGGCTGGATTTGCGGCATAATGCTCCAGCATCGATCTCACCGAAAGCTCTTCATCAACCGATTCGGGGAGCTCCTGGCTGGCCGATTGAGCGCGGACTTCGATAAACTCGCCCGAATCCACTTCTATTACCCGTAGAAGTTGCAGCTCTGAGAATACCGACGAGAAGCCCGAAAAAAGCAATTCGGCCCGCTCTATGTTTCCTGATGTCAGCAGGTCTTCTTTCATTTGGTCGGTAGCCGCCGCCCAAAGTTCTGTAACGCGCTCCACACGTTCCAGCTTCTCGCGCTGATGTTCGGAGGCAATTACAATGCGCTCGTTTATAACGGCTTCCTCATAAGCGGGCCGGACACCAAACCATACGGTTAAGGTAACTCCTGTAAATACAAATACAAGTAATAATAAAAAGCGTGTACTTAAACGCATACGTGCAAACAAAAACGCTTTTGGAAAAGGCCTTAAAGAATCGGCCGGCGCAGCTTATGGCCAAATTGATACTACAGTACAGCAATATAAGAATTATTCATCGCAAAATACTAAACCTGTACTTTTATAAAGAAGAGGTATAGCCGGCCATTACTACAGATGATGGCTTTGCGGCTCATAAAACATCATTTGCAGGAAATATTTTCCGGGTGAGGGGTTTTTTTAAAAAAGTGAAAGGTTTTTGGTTTGGCGTACTCATAGAGGCACACCCCGCATCCATTTTAACCCCCCGGAAGCCGCCTTATGCATACATCATCTTCATCCCTCCGCCCTGTTGTTTCCTCGAGCACGCCAGTGCCGTCTGATGCTCCGGCAAACAGATACTGGTACGTGCAGTTGCACGATCCCGGCGACGAGCTGTTTGGCTCCCGCGCCGCACGTTTCGCCTTCTTAAATATCTGGCGCATTTATATCGCCGCCTGCTATCCTACCTGCGCCTATGTGCTTATTCCCGGATATTTTGCCAGCATTATTGAAGCTCCCGGGAACACAACGCCAGCCGAGCTTAAACAGGCTATTTCACGACGTATCTCAACCAAGCTTAACGGCCTTTTCCCGGCTTGCGTAACCGAAGAGGCAGAGCAGCTTTTACAGCTCCGGGAACTCCGGAATGTGAAAGAATGTATACACTGTACGTTCGATTTGCACACCCTGCCGCAGCGCTATCGTATTTCTACCGATTACCGCAGCTATCCGTTTTCATCCTACCGGGCGCTTTCGGTTGGTATGAGCTCAAGCCTCAAGCATAAAACCGTTTTCGATTGGTTTGGCGGGCAATTGCGCTTCGGCGTGTTTCATCAGGCCTATTATGGATGGATGAGGCCGCGGTATGAGCCGGAACTCCCGAACTCTGTTCCGGCATATCAGGTTGCCGAAGACTGAGTTCAGAACCCCATTCCGTGGCATTACAGAAAAACCGGGCTATAAAGTGAACAAGACTTTGTAGTCCGTTTTTTATGATAGTTCTGAAATACGCCATACCTCTGCCCCGGCCGTTTTTTTATGGGCGACGGCTCTTCATCATAATGAATTTATAAGCTTTTTTACATGCACTCTTTTGAAGGAAAGACCGCGCTGGTTACCGGCGCATCATCCGGGATTGGCATCGAGTTTGCGCTTCAGCTCGCCGCGCAGGGGGCGACCCCCATTCTGGTTGCCCGGCGCGAAGCCCGCATGAAGCAGCTCGCCCGCGCCATCCACGAGCAATGCGGCATCACCGCGCCGGTAATTGCCCTCGACCTCACCAGGCCGGGAGCCATTTCAGAACTTCAGCAGGCCGTTGAAAACCTCGGTTTACGCGTCGATATTCTTATCAATAATGCGGGATTTGGGTTTCAGGGTACTTTTGAAAAAGCCAGCGAGCACACCTATGAGACGATGTGCACGCTCAATGTAACGGCGCTCACGGTGCTCACCCGCGCTTTCCTGCCCGGAATGAAACAAGGCGGCGGCATCCTGAATGTGGCTTCTATGGCCGGGATTGCCCCCATTCCCTATTTTTCGGTTTATGCTGCTACCAAAGCCTATGTGTGCAGTTTTGGCTCAGCTTTATGGTACGAAATGAAAGAAGCCGGCGGGCAGGTACATGTTTCTACGCTTTGCCCCGGTCCGGTTGAAACCGAGTTTTTTGATGTTGCTGGCGCCAGCCCCGCCGACGTGCCGGCCCGCGAGGTGCAGAAAGCTGATGATGTGGCTCGTATCGGCCTGAAAGCCCTGCTAAATAAT
>JBMCPG010000382.1:0-2514 GCA_048626035.1 Cyclonatronaceae bacterium | reverse complement strand
GGGTACCATCCGCTCCGAAGACTGGAAACAGTTCCGGCACTGGGCAAAGCTGAAGTTTTTTGCGTGAAAACAAGCCGCTTTGCAGACTAAGGCTTTACGCTTTCTATTTGATGAGCGTCATCCGGCGCGTCAGAACCTGCTCTCCTGCCTGCAATCTGTACAGATACACGCCGCTGGAAAGGGCGGAAGCGTCGAAACGTAGCTGATGCCGGCCAGCGGGCTGGTGGCCTTCTTCCAGCAGCGCTACCCGCTGCCCCGCAATGTTAAAGACTTCCAGGCGAATTTCAGCGGCTTCGGGCAGCGCATACGCCAGCGTTGTGGCTGGATTAAAGGGATTCGGGTAGTTTTGATGCAGGGCGACCGTTGCCGGTAGCGCCGCAGCCGATGCTCCTCCTGAAGAAACGGGCGATCCGGCACGCAGCCGGAGCATAAATCGTGCCGGCGATGAAGCCGCTTCCCGCCCGCCCGGATTAAAAGGCACCGCCGGCACCGAAACGGTGAACAAGTCTTTGTTCTGAATAATGTGCTCGTTTTTCACCGTCTCAGACGCTGCTTCATATTCAAAGCTGTAGGCGGCATATTCATCATGTTGGGGCGCAAAAAGCAGGGTTTCGGCTCCGGTGTGCGCATCCAGAAGATGGATTTCGGGCACTTCAATATGTGGAGGCACGATGGCATCACCAAAGGCAGCAATCTCGTAGGTTCCGCTTTCGGCCGCCTCAAATGCAATTGGAATGATGCGCTCCTCGCCCGGTTCCAGATGCAAATATTGGAACATCTGTCGTTCCTGATGCGCAGCCCCAAGCAGATGCAGCGATAGCTTGGGCTCGCTGAGCGCGGCCGGTGCGGCGGCTCCGCTTTTTTCTTCCGTGCCAAAATTAAGCATTACGACGGCCGCCCGGTCGGCTGAGGCTGCTTCTGCGCGTAGTCCGGTTTTGAACCAGGAAAGCGGCTCGGATGGTCGGGAGGCCGTCAATCCCTCGTTTTCCTGCGGCCCGCGATATAAGGTGCCGTCTTCGGTAGCTTCATGCGCCGGTTTAAAGGTGATGCGGCCCGTTGCAGCGGCATCATCCACGCGCAGCCAAAACGCTTGAAACGGGGGAATAATGCCCGAATGGCCAAGCTCGCCTGCATTTGAATCCGGCTCGGTTCCGTCGTTAAAGCGATAGCCGCCCTCGCCATCATTCAGGCCTGCATCCCATATAAATACCTCGGCGCGGATATTTTCAAGAGCAGCTCCGCCTTCTTCCTGTACTATTTTTATCCAGCTTATGGGAAACGGATACGGGTTTCCGAGCAGATGCCAGCCGCCGCCATCGGTGCGCGAAAGCTCGCGGCTGATCTCATCATAAAACGGATAGCCGGAGGCCTGTATAGTTTTGGGCCAGGTGATGGTTTCCGAATCGGGCCGTTCTTTCCCGAAAATATAGGCGATGAGGCCCAGGCCAGCGTTTTCGGTAGCATCAGCAGCGGTTGTGCCGGCCGGATGATCCATGTCTGCGGGGGCAAGCCAGGCGTTGGTGGCCTCATCATAAAGCAACACGTTTATATCGCCGTCAGGATTATCGGAACCAGGAACACCCTGCGTCCAGACGTTGCTGAGCAGATCGGCATGAGTAGCGGTGTTGGCCGGAACGCTGAGGAAGCGCCAGCCCTCATGATCGCCGGTAAGCTCGGCCGCATAGGTAGTAAAAGCAACGCCGCCGCCGGTTACGTTCACATCATCTATGGCCCACCACCAGCCATAGGCGGCCTCGAATCGCCAGCGCAGCAACAGTTCGTCGGCCTCGTCGGAAACGAAATATCCGAGGTTGATGAAAAAGCGTTCGGGCGCGGGAGCATCAAACGTTCCGCCGCGAACCATTGTCTGATTGTTGGAATCAAAAGCGGTGATGAAGGTCTGTCCGCCGTCTTCGGAAACCTGCACCTGCATGGTGCCGTTGCCATCGGTAACCAGATGATGCCGGAAAGAAAGCATGGGCGCATCTATGCCGCCTACACGCACCGGTGGCGAAGTCAGGAACGCGTTTTGAGCGTTTCCATCCCCGTAATAATCGCTGTCAAGAATGGCAAAAGTATCGCCAAACCCGAAGGTTCTTTCTCCGGGATTATCGAAGCGCCAGCCCTGTCCGTTGCCCGAATCGCTGAGGGTCCAGCCTTCGGGAAGGCCGTTTTCGCCCCGGGTTTCAAAATCATCTTCAAAAACTATGGCCGCGGGCGGCGGCGTGTCGGTAAGCGCGGCATCGACCTGAATACGGGCCAGCGTGCGGTTTAAGCCGTTTCGCGTATCGGTGATGGACGGCCCGGTGCGCTGGAGCCGGTCGAGGAGTTGGGCGACGGTTTCATGCGGAAATTTTTGCCGCAGCAGCGCCCAGGCCCCGCTCACGTGCGGGGTGGCCATAGACGTACCCTGAAGCGTGGCAAAGCCGTTTTCGGGAACCGTGGAGGTAATACTGCTGCCCGGCGCCAGAATATCTACATAATAGGTGCTGTTGGAAAAACTGGAAATCGCAT
>JBMCPG010000381.1:0-2515 GCA_048626035.1 Cyclonatronaceae bacterium | reverse complement strand
TGAAGTAACCGTATCCTACGATTTCACCGATCTGCTTAAGCGTAGTGCCGCCGCCGATTATATCAGCAACTTTACTTTGTCTGCCGGCGGGCGCAATCTGCTTACCACAAGCAAGTACAGCGGGCTTGATCCCGAAGTGAACTTCGATGGTGCCCGAAGCCTGATTCGTGGACAGGACTTCCTGACCATGCCGCCTTCACGCCAGTTCTATTTCACTGCATCTTTCGGATTTTAATTTTAGGAGTCTCTCATTTTTATGAAAAAACTAAGCCTTTTTGGTATTTTACTCTTTCTAAGCTTAGCCCTCGTGGCCTGCGAAGATTGGGTATTGAGTACCGACGATCAAATTGACGTAATCGAGGATGATCTTCTCGACGACCCCGAACAGGTTGATTTCCTGATTACCGGAGTAGAATCCGAGTTTGCTTTCGCATGGACCCGCCTCGGCCTTATTGCCGACCTCACGGCCGACCAACTCGTCTTTGATGAAGTCATGCCACAGGCAACCTTCCCTACCTACCGGGAAATCGGAAGTAATTTTCGTGGCAATGGCCCGCAAACCGTATATTCCAATAACACGGTACGTAACGCCTATGACCCCTTAATGGGCTGGCGCCTGCTTTCTGATGATCTGCTCGAGCGCGTAGAACGCCTCGGCGATGATCTGGACGGCGGCACCCGCAACGCAGCACTATACACGGGTAATTTTTATGGCGCGCTATCCCGCTATATGATTGGCTTCTACTTCGAAGATTTCGGTTGTGGCGAAACCGCCGGAGTAGGCAGCCCCGCTCCTGAGTGCATCGAAGGATTCGGCGCACCAATAGACGGCGGCAACGTAATTAACGCTCCGGAGATGGCCGTGAACGAGATTCTGCCACTTTTAGAAGAAGCAGAACTGGTTGCCACTGCAGAGCAAACCCGCATCATTAACACCTTCCGGGCCCGTATGCACTTGTTCCTCGGCAATTATGAGGAGTCTTTTGCCGCCGCCCAAAACGGGATGCAACCCGGCGACGAGCCGTTTCAGAGCCTCTACAGCGTTCAGGCACCAAATGAGTACTACTTCGCCGCCGGCGACGGGCGTATTCAGGTCATTACAGACCAGCGTTTCGCTGATTATATCGATGCTGACCCTGATGAAGCCAATCGTATCGCCGTGCGCGACACCGTAGGCGGCGACGATCAACCCCGCGTAATGCAGGATATGTATCCCGTTGAGGAGTCTTCTATGGACTTCTTCACCTGGCAGGAAAACCATCTGATTCTGGCTGAGCTGGCCGCCCTGCACGGACAAGCCGGAAATGCCGAGGCGCTGGTAAATGAAGTACGCGCCTCTCACGATATCGGCCCCATCTCCGGTTCCGTCGATGAAACGGTCATCATTGAAGAACGGGATAAAGAGCTGTATCTGCAGGGCGTTCGTATGTTCGATCTGCTCCGCTTCGGCATCTGGCCGGAAGAAGTACAGGGAACGCCTGGGGCAGATGGCTCCTTAGCCGGAGAGCCGGTTGGCGAATGGAGAGGTATTCCGATTACCAACGATGAGCGGAACGACAATCCTTGTATTGCGGATCCTAACGCAGAAGGATGTAACTGAGCACGACCGAAGCTCTTTTAACCAGAGAGTAGCATGATAGCATAGCATGGGCTTAAGCACTAAGCTCAAAAAATATAGCCGCCCGTTTGCAGCAGAAACGGGCGGCTTTTTGTTTTTAAAACGGCCCGCATACCACCGCGGGTTTCAGACCGGGATGAAGCTTTTCCCTCTCGCCAAGGCCGCCAATCAGGTGTTCTTCGTCGCCCAAAAGCACGTCGGCAATCTGCCCGCTGTATTTGATGGCGGTCTCGCGCATCATGCCCATCATCGGCCAGCCCCAGAGTGCCGAAACGAAGACATCATCCTGAACAAAATGCGGATCGGTGAGATAGGTGCACTCCACCACCGGCTCTACCGGGCTGCGGTTGCTGGCGCTGCCGCCAATTAAATCGATGAGCACGCTGCCTTTACGCAAGAGTTCGCGGGTGTGCCGGTTGGTTACCAGATAGTTTTTTCCGCGCAGCCGGGGCGGCTGTTCCGCGCCGTTTACGACTACATGAGAAATTTTAAGCCATTTTTCGATGTTGGGCTTCTGGGTATGCGCCCGCCCTAAAATATGCACCGCTTTCGCCCCCTGCCGGTAGCATTCATCGATAGCGCCCATGCCGACGTTGCCGTAGCCGAGCACGCTGGCCGTTGCCTTGGCACCGTCCAGCGCCAGCGGACTTTCTTCCCGCAGCAGCCGGAATCCGTATCCCGCACCGGCGCGGCCGGTTTCGTGCAGACACTGAATCCGGCGGAGTCCTTGTGCAAGCGGCGCGTGAATCGATTTGTAATAGGCCACCGCCTGCGCGCCACGCTCCTCGCGAAAACGTTTTAAATCGAACAAGCGCGCCGTAGCCGGATCGCTTGAAGCTTCCATTAAACCGGCCTGCTTTGTAAACACGGGCTGCAGTTCGGGAAAATCCTCTGTAT
>JBMCPG010000380.1:0-2515 GCA_048626035.1 Cyclonatronaceae bacterium | reverse complement strand
GCTTTTGGTGGTTGAGCCAACGGTTACGGCGCTGGAAATACAGCCGGGCGCGATGCCGGAGGAGGTGCTTCCGTTGTTTCCGCTGGCAATAATCGTGGCAATATTCGCCTCGCGAAGCTGGTCGATAAGCGGCTTGCGCGCATCATAGTCGCAGGTATTTTCATACTGCCCGCCGCCCAGGCTTACGTTGATGGCGGCGATGTCGTAGGTCTGCATTAGCGTGGTATAAACATATTCATAACCCTTCATCTGGTCGGAAGTATAGGCCAGCACACAGGGCGCGGTTCCGCCACAAATATCGGCATCATCAAACTTGGTGAACACCTGAATGGGAATCAGGCCGGCATCGGGAGCCATACCGCTGAATCCGCTGCCGGTTCCGGCAACCGTGCCAGCCACGTGCGTCCCGTGCCGGCAGGGGCTGAAGCCGTCTTCGATACCGCAATCGAACGTGTTGCCGCCGGTGCGCTCGGTATCGCCGTTCAGGCATAAACTGCTTGCGCTCAGTTCGGAGACGTTGGAGGAAAAGCAGGCATCGGTCTCCATATTGGCCGATAAATTAGGATGATCGAGCTGCGTGCCGGTGTCCATAATTACAACGCTTTGGCCGTCGCCTGTGTAGCCGGCTGTCCAGGCCTGCGAAGCGCCGGTGAGGCCGACGGTATCGTCCATTTGTGGCTCATCAAGGCGGTCGGGCTGGATGTTGCGCACCTCATCCCGTTCTAAAAGATGGGCAAACGCCGCCGAATCGACGGTCATCACCACATACGGCACTGTTTCGAAATGATGATGAATTTCCACCGCGGGCCGGCCCTGCGGATCCGTTCGCTGGGCCGCGCGTGCTTCTACAGAGGCGCTGAACCGGCGTAAGTTTCGGCCAATACGCGCCCGCTGGGCCTGAATCTGAGCTTCGTTTAACGCCGACTCCGGCTCCCGGTTCTGCTCCGGAACAATTTCCACAATAATGCGCGCCCGGCCCTGCTGCTGAAGCGCAGCCTCAACTTCGGCGCGTTCCGAAGCGCGGATAGCCGGTTCTGAAGCACGGCTCTGAAAGGCATCGGCCCGCTGGGCTGCGGCGGCTTGCGGTAGTACCAACAGCAACAATAAAATCAGCGGCAGCAGCAGAGACGATGGACGAGTCGGGACTGTAGCATCAGGCGCGGGACGAAGTTTCATAGACAGTACCTGGAGGACCAAAAAACGTATGGATGGGCGTAAATTTAGATTTTTCAAACTTACGGAATCTGCCGGTCAAAAGCACCGTCGCCGAACGCAATACCCATAGCTTTTCGAGCCGGGCACGTTAGGCCAATTCCGCAATGGTGCAGCCCGGCCCGCCTTCCTGCCAGGGCGCGAGATCGAAACTGCGCACTTCCTTGCGTTTCTGCAGCTCTTCGTGCACCAGTTTTTTGAGGATGCCGTCGCCTTTTCCGTGTATGATTTCCAGCTTGTTCAAGCTTGAAGAACTCGCCTCATCCAGGCGCTGATTCAGGGCCTTCACCGCATCCGGGCCGCGATAGCCGCGCAGATCCAGCCGTGGGGAAACCGCCTGCGGCACATAGCCCTGATCGGATTGCTGCCAGTCGGTATTCAGGGTGATGCCTTTCTTGGCTTTATCTTCTTTGACCTCTTCAGCTACCTCAAGATTTTTGTATTTCGTTCGCAGCCGCAGTCCGTTGACCTGAACTACGGCCTGCTTGCCGTTAATTTCCAGCAGCTCGCCGGTGGTGTTGGAATCCAGAAAGCGCACGGTATCTCCCTGCTTCGGCGGCTGATCTGATTTTTTCCGGTTCCGGCCGGTGCGCCGGGCGTTGGTTTCTTCCAGATCATCGGCTACCTGATCGCGATGGGCATCCACGCCTTTGCGAATTTCCTTGATTTTTTCCTTATCGCCGCCGCTTTCATAAATCTGCTGAATAGCTTCCTCGATACGGGCGTTAGCGGACTGCATGATTTCCTGCGCATCGGTCAGGGCCTTTTCCCGCAGCTTATCGCGTTCAGTCGTTAAGGTGGAAAGCCGCTTTTCGTATTCCTTCATCAGCTTTTCGGTCTTCACCTTTTCCTTATAGACTTCCGACTTGAGATCGGAAGCCTCCTGCGCTTTGGCTTCCATATCCAGAATCAGGGATTCGAGCCGGTTTTTGGAGTCACCGACCAGGGTTTTGGCCCGCTCCAGAAGCTTGGGCGAAAGCCCGAGACGCTTGCCGATTTCAAAGGCATAGCTACTGCCCGGCAGGCCTTTCTGAAAATGATAGGTGGGTGAAAGCCCGACGCTGTCGAATTCCATGGAGGCATTTACAAAGCCCTCATGGTTATGGGCAAAAACTTTTAAATGCCCGTGATGTGTAGTGGCAATCTGCATCGCGCCCCGGGCGTACATCAGCTCCAGAAAGGCCTGAAACAGCGCTACGCCTTCTTCCGGGTCGGTGCCCGTGCCGGCTTCATCCACCAGAATAAGGCTTTTGGAATCCGCATGTTTAGCGGTTTCGCGCATCCAGGTAAGCCGGCTGGAGAA
>JBMCPG010000379.1:0-2515 GCA_048626035.1 Cyclonatronaceae bacterium | reverse complement strand
CACGTATGTTAGTATTGCGCGATAGAGACGATGAAGGCTGTTTTATCCTTTTTTCTGATGTGCGTTCCGAAAAAATAGCGACACTGCAAGCAAACCCACAGGCTCATCTGATGTTTTGGCATCCGCGCAAGCAGGTTCAGATTGGCGTGCATGCGATGGTTCAGGTGCATCGCGAAGATGAGCTGTCGCATTCCTGCATGAAGCAGGTTTCCCAACACGGCCGGCAGCAATATACGAGTATCCGCCCGCCTTCGGCTGCAATAGACGTTCCGGAAAGCGGGCAGGAATGTGATGATGCGTTGTTTGAAACGAACTTTTGCGTGCTTAGGGCCAGGCCGTGGCGCATCACCGCGCTGCAACTCCGGCGGGAAGGGCATTTGCGCCTGCGCTTCGAAAAAGCCGGAAACACCTGGGAAGGCGGCTGGATTACGCCCTGAAAACGGCTTGGCCCGGGCCGCACGGTAAGTAGTATCCCGCTTTTCCCTTGTCTGCTAAAGCAATACAAATGCCCTACAAAAGCGCTTCTTTCAAATATCAAAGCTTGAATTTATAATTTAATTTTAACATCTTAATTGAATAATTAGTTATGTATCAATTTTTTTAAGCAGGCTGGCTTCCGCAACCAGCGCATCTATATGCTAAGCCAATAGAATGCAGGCCAAGGAACATGCTTTAGAAGTGTTCATCGGATGCGGGCCTGCCTTTTGCTTTTCCTAAATACGGAGTTACGATATGTCTCATCAAAACGGGACGGTTACCGCCGAACCTGATTATCAGAAAATACTTGCCGAACGCCTTGCAGAGCCGGAAACGGCGAAATCGCTGATAGGCTTGCTCGATCGTTTAGATACAGTAGAAACGGCCCTGAGCGGACTGGAGGAAATGATGGAGAAGCTGCCGGCTGTTATCGCTTCTGCGCAGCAGGAATCGCAGCTTTCCGGGCAAATGCGCGAGGTTTCCATGCTGGTAGATAAAGTTTCGCAGCCCGAAGTGATGCGCGCGCTGGGCGGGCTTCTGGATAAAGCAGAAACCCTTGAAACGCTGGTTTCCGGCGTGGAGATGCTCACGGAAAAAGCCCCGGAGCTGGCGGAGTCATTTCAAAACGAATCCGGACAGGGTTCAACGCTGGGTGAAGTTTCCCGCCTGGTCGATGCGATCAGCCAGCCGGAGGTGATGCGTAACCTCACCACCATCATCAATAATATGGATACGATTGCAACCCTGGCGAGCGCCGCCGGAGAAGCCGAGCGACAGCTTCCTGAATTGCTTGCTTCGATGCACAACGAGAGTCATCTGGGGCGCACGCTACAGCAGTATCTGGCGCTCGGGCAGCGGCTGGCCGACGATGCCGTCATCAACAATCTCAATAATCTTGTTGATAAAATTGAGAACCTCGATGCGGTGCTCAATATTCTGGATGAAATTGTGCGCAACAATCCCGAACTCAAGGAGCCCAACAGCACAACCGTGCAAAATATCAATGAATTGTTTGAGCTGCTCACCAAGTCTATGAAGGAAGAAGAGGCGAGCATTCTGGAGACCGCACGCGGCGGTATTCAGATTTTAGCAGAAGTAAACAAAATTCTGCTTTCCCCGAAAATGGAAGTCGTTATCCGCGGCATTTCTTCGGCCATGAAGCATGAAAAAGAAAACGTGCCGGAAGTCGGGCCTATAGGGCTGCTCAAAATGCTTAGCGACCGCAATACCCGCAAAACCCTTGGCCTGGCCTCGCTGCTGACCCACGAAATCGGCGGGCAACTCGACTACCTGGACTGCAACCGCGTGGCCGATTTCGACGCTAAACACGCCGATACCAAGCGCTGAATTCTCAAACGAATCTACTTCACAAAAGAAAAAACCGAGTTAATTATTATGGAACCTAAGAAAACGTATAAAGAGCATGAAGTCGTCATTATAGGCGGCGGAACCGGCGGTATTATGGTAGCGGCACAGCTGCTGCGGGCAGAAAAAGAGCTGGATGTTGCCATTGTGGAACCCGCCAGCACCCATTATTATCAGCCAGCCTGGACGCTGGTTGGTGCCGGAACGTTTGAAAACAAGGAAACCGCCCGCCCCATGGCCGACTGCATTCCGCCCCGGGCACGCTGGATTAAAGATAAAGTCATAAGCATTGAAGCCGGCAAAAACCGCGTAACCACCGCCGATAATACCGTTATTACCTATAAATTTCTGGTCGTTGCGCCCGGTATCCAAATCGACTGGCACAAAGTGAAAGGCCTTCCCGAAGCCCTGAATTCCGGCGGGGTGTGCAGCAACTACGACTACAAAATGGCTCCCTACACCTACACCGCCATTAAAGGTACAACAAGCGGAAAAGCCGTGTTTACACAGCCCAACACGCCTATAAAATGTGGCGGAGCGCCGCAAAAAATCATGTATCTGGCCGATGAAGTGTTCCGTCAGCGCGGGGTGCGGCAGGATATCGATATCCACTTTTTCTCGCCCGGCGGCGTTGTGTTCGGCGTCGAAAAATATGCTAAAACGCTTCGGAAAG
>JBMCPG010000378.1:0-2544 GCA_048626035.1 Cyclonatronaceae bacterium | reverse complement strand
CCCGCCCATTGGGCTTGCGGGGGCCGGCCTGTTTTTCCGGCACGGTTTTCGGTGAAGCTGCGCTCAACTTTAGCTTCCAAACGGTTGCGGGCTTCTTCGGTGGGCTGCAGAGCTTCTTCTTCGCGAAAATGATGCTCATAGGTGCTTCCCACTACTGCCTGCTCATCAAAAAAAGCGACGTAGCCTTTCGATGCCACCGAGGGCTTAAATTCCTGCGGAACCGGCCGCGAAACGCGCAAGGTCTGGCCTTTTACGCGATGCGTTTTCAGGCGATCCGGCAGATACGCTTTAAGCAACTGCGGTAGCCCGCTGCCGCAAGCCGCAATTACAGCATGTGCTCTGTATTCCTGCATGCCGGCCGCCTCGCCCGGTTTTCCACCGTTCCGGAGCGCCTGTTTTTCGGGTGATGGCTTCTGCGCCTGCAACCGCCAGCGCGCCCCGTTGTTGCCCGTCCCGGCGGCCGCCTGCAACCTGCTGATTTCCGCTTTTATGATTTCGACTCCGTATTTTTCCCGCAGCATAGCATGAAGGCGGTCCATCAGCACCGGCATATTAAACGTTTTGCCAACCGGAACCCAAAGCCCGCCAAACGTGTGGAACACGCCGGGAAATTCCTGCTTCAACGCTTCGGGCGTTTTCCAGGATACCCAGCCGGGCGGCCAGGCGTGTTTTTCCAAAGACTGCTTAAAATTCTTGCGCATGTTTTCATCCAGACAGGGCCGCAGTACGCCGGTTTCTTTCACAAACGTTTCGGTACCGCCGCAAAAACGGCCAAGTTCTTCAATCAGGGCGTTCAGGGTTTCGTGGCACTTCACGGCTTCCCAGCCCAGGCGGGCCTTCATCGCGGCCGCCGGATTGTAGAGCGCGAGCGGCACACGGGAGGCCGCAACGCGATGGGGCGCATGTAGAAGCGCCGGAGATTCACCGCTGCGCGCGAGCGCCAGAGCCAGACAGCTCCCGGCCAGCCCGCCGCCTAAAATAAGATGTTTGTACACCTGCTTTGTCTGGTCGTGTTGCTGCATGGAAAATACATTGCTCTATTGGCGTTGTGATAGTTCGACTTCATCCCAGATAGATACTTCATAACGGCCACGGGCATCGGCGGCGGCACGGAACATGCCGGGGCTTGAAAAAACCATCGCGATTTCACCGGTATGGCTTACGCCGATAATGCCGCCATCGCCGGGCTGGAGTTTTTCAAAAATGACTTGTTCTGCCGCTTCATTAATGCTGGCTCCGGTGTATTCCATGATGGCCGAAATCTGGAACGCCACGGCATGGCGGATAAATTCCTCGCCGGTGCCGGTTGAGGATATGGCGCAGGTTGCGTTGTTAGCATAAGTGCCGGCTCCATGAATCGGGGAGTCGCCCACCCGGCCGAAGCGCTTGTTGGTCATGCCGCCGGTTGAGGTTCCGGCCGCCAGATTTCCGCTGCTGTCGAGTACAGCTACGCCCACAGTGCCCATTTTGTTATCGTTTATACCGGCGTGCGGGTCGTCGGTTTCGCTGCCGGAGTGATCGAGCCGTACGGCGTCTTCCTGTTGTGCCCGCCTCAACTGGTTATGGCGGCGCTCGGTATAAAAATAGGACTGTTCTACGCGCTCCACCTCCATCATATCGGCAAAACGCTCAGCTCCTTCGCCGGCAAAAAGGACATGCCGGGAGTGCTGCTTTACGTTTCGGGCCAGCGAAATAGGATTTCGTACCGTTTTTACACCCGCCACAGCGCCAGCCGATAAATCCCGCCCGTCCATGATGGAAGCATCGAGTTCGAACGTTTCGTTATTGGTCATAACTGCGCCTTTGCCGGCATTAAACAAGGGATCATCTTCGAGCAGGCGCACGACCGCTTCCACTACATCGAGGGCTTCGGCATCTTCTTCGAGCATATCCTGGCCGAGGCGCAGGGCCGCATCGAGGCTTTGCAGATACTGCTGCTTCACCTCCTCGCTTACATCCCGTGAAATAGCGCCCGCTCCGCCGTGAATCGCAATAGCATAGGCCGGCGGGCTTTCCTGGTTTTGTGATGCATCGGGAGCAGAACTGGCGCAGGACATCATCATAAAGCTAAGCATGAGCGCGGTTGCAGCATACATGCCGGAAATTTGGATATTCATAAGGTAATATTATCATTATATAGTTAATATAAACAAAAATTTACGGGCTTGTAGCGCTCATATCAAAATAAATTTCCGCACCCGGACCCGGAGGAATCCCGAGGCCAAAAATGAGCACATAGAAAAGCGCCATCCAGCCAAGCATAAAAAAGATGCTGTAGGGCAACATCATACTAATAATAGTGCCGATGCCCAGGTTACGATCGTATTTATTGGCAAAAGCCAGAATGAGGCCGAAATAGCTCATCATAGGCGTAATAATATTCGTAACTGAATCGCCGACGCGGTAGGCCGCCTGAATGACCTCCGGGCTATAGCCGATGAGCATCAGCATGGGCACGAAAATAGGAGCCGTAACAGCCCATTGTGCCGAAGCAGAGCCGAGCATCAGATTCACAAAGCCGGATATTAAAATAAAAAACACAAA
>JBMCPG010000377.1:0-2559 GCA_048626035.1 Cyclonatronaceae bacterium | reverse complement strand
GTATTGTCTTCAATATAAAAGAAGGCGACCAAGTAGCCGCCGGCGACAAATTCGGGATGATGAAATTCGGCTCCCGCATGGATATTCTGGTTCCGGCCAACGTTCCGCTGGATGTAAAAAAAGGGGATGTTACCGTGGCCGGAGAAACCATTCTGGGGCGACTGTAGTGGCAAAGCGAGGCGTAAAATCTAATATTCCGAGCCGGAAGCAGCGCAACCGCAAGCTTCGGGAACGTGCCAATGAACGCTTCAGAAAACGTATCAAGAAGCCCATTCCGCGCTCGGTAGTGCCCAGCTTTTTCACCTTAATGAACTTGTTTTCGGGCTTTCTCGCCCTCATCATGATTTCCGAGGGTAAGCTTGTAACCGGCGCCTGGCTTATTGTCCTGGCCGGCTTTTTTGATGCCTTTGATGGCTTCATGGCCCGGCTCACCAACGGCGACAGTAGCTTTGGCATCGAATTAGATTCGCTCAGCGATGTGGTCTCCTTTGGCGCGGCACCCGGTTTTCTGATCTATCATTTTGCCTTTGCCGATTCCACCAACCTCATTCTGCCCTTGATTGCTGCGCTGCCGGTTCTTTGCGGAGCTATACGCCTGGCGCGCTTTAATGTAGAAGCCCATGTAGAGCCCTCTTCGTATTTCCGGGGGCTTCCTATTCCGGCACAGGCCATGATTCTGGTCGGCTTTTTCCTCACGTTCGACTCGCGCACCGAGCTTTTCAGTTTTTTCAATCACGGGCTTAATTCCGTTATTATTCCCATCATTGTGGTGCTTTCCCTGCTGATGGTAAGCACGGTACCTTTCGATAAAGTACCGCGGTTCAACAAAGAATATATGCGGGAAAACCGGCCTTTGGTCTTTTTGTTTTTATCCTATTTTGTGGCCATTCTTACCCTGCAGGAATACGGCCTGATGCTCGTGTTTACCATTTTCATTATCAGAGGTCTTGTTGTTTTCGGGCTTCGTTTCTGGAAAGAATTAATGGAAGATGAGCCGCAGCAATCTCAGTCCACCGCCTGAGTCTCTCAGCTTTTAGCTTCTTGCACGGAGCTTTCCTGCCCGAATAAAGTCGCTTGGTTAAACCCTAAAAATCTTGCAAAAAAACGGTTGGGAAAAGTTTGAAGAGACGCATTATACTGCCGGCCGGCCTGGTTTAACGACTTCCGGGCAAGCTCAGTTTCAGACTCAATATCGTGCAGCTCTGCAATAAGCTGCTGCAATTTTGGGTCTGCCTGTGCTTCCGCAGAAGCCTGCAGAAGCGAGCAAAAACGGGCGAGTACGCCCGAAAGCATGTGTTCAGCATTTTGAAGCCGTTCCAGGGCTTCGGGGGCGGCGGGCCTCGCAGCCGTTTCCTGTTCTGATATAGCCGCCTGATTCCGCGCTTGAGATACCTGCCGCAACAAGGTTTGTTGGGGCATCAGATAAGGGGTGGCCGTTTTTACAAGCTCGGGAATAAGCTTATAGCGGCGTTTCAACTGTGCATCAAGCCGCAAAAAAGCATGTTTGTAGGGCGTGTAGCTTTTTGAGAGCTTGGTGTAAATCATGAGCATCCATACAAAAAAGAAAAACAATACCGCTACGAGTATAGCAGCCAGGAGCCAGAACATAAAAACAGCTTAAGAATCAGGTAAATGGAATTAGGAAACGTGCAAATAGCGTTCCAGGACGCCCGCCATTTGTTTCAAACTAATAGGCTTGCTCAGATAATCATTCATGCCGGCCTTAAGGCAGCGTTCTTTTTCGCCTTTTACCGTTCCGGCCGTGAGGGCAATAACCATCGTTTCTGTATCCTGATAGCTGTTTCGTATGCTTTTTATGACCTCATAACCGCTCAGCTCAGGCATTTGCACATCCAGTAAAATAAGCTCCGGCTGATGGGTTTCGTAGGCATCAAGGGCTTGTTTACCGTTTTCGGCTTCCATGATACTGGCATTAGGCAAAAACTTTTTCACCAGCGTGCGGGCCAGTAGCATATTGGCGGGATTATCGTCGGCTATTAATACTTTGAGGCTGTTTGGGAACGCCTCTATAGCGCCGGAAGCCGAGGCGCTGGGCGTTTTCAGTGCCGCCCCGCGTGTGCCCAGGCGGGAAAGTATATCATAAAGCTGCTGGCTGCTTACCGGTTTGCTCACATGTTTTTCTACGCCATATTCGCGGCACTTCTGGCTGATATAGCTGTCGTTGGCATCGCTGTGCAGGAGCAAAATAGGAACCCTGCTGATGGGCTGCGAAGTTTCCTGCCGCAGCCGCCGGATCATTTCCAGCCCGTCCATATCCGGCATGTGGTAATCGCTGATCAGCAGATCGTACGAGCAGGCAGGCCCACCGGCCGAAAGATGTTGCAGGGCTTCTTTAGCACTAAAAAAGGTGGATGATGTGATGCCCCGGTTTTCTAAAGTATGCGCCAGAATACGGCAATTGTTGGCATTATCATCTACAATTAAAACCTTGTTCAGCCCATCAAGGCTGTGGGAAGTTTCCTGCGGGCCATGACACATTTTCGCGCCAACCCGGAAAAAGAAGCAACTGCCGCTGCCTTTTTCGCTGCTGAGCTGCAG
>JBMCPG010000376.1:0-2565 GCA_048626035.1 Cyclonatronaceae bacterium | reverse complement strand
TGTGTGATGGTGGTGATGCCCGGAAACTGCGCCAGCAGCGCCTCAGCCAGCGCGGTGATGGTCTGTGGGGCCTCGGCAGAAGTTACAATATTGACCATCAGATCGTTAGTGTGGTAACCGTTGCGAATCATCAGATTGCGCAAAAAGCCGGTTCTCTGACGCGGATTATACGAGCTGATGCCGTTTTCCAGGGCGTAGCTGCGCACGAAATCCAGCAGTTCAAACGAAACCGGAATTTGCAAATGGCACTCCTCCAGATTCAGGATACGATCGAAGCGGCCGGGCGCGTGCATGCCGGCGGCGACGTCTTTATCCTCGAAGCTTACCCCGCTTTCGATTTCCGCGCGGGTTAGCCAGCGCCGGTCGCCGAAGGAATATTCCATTTTATTGCGGTAATACAGCTGGGCGGGCGCGGGCAGCGTCGGGCGCGGATTCAGCGATTTGAGTCCGCCAATGCGGTGCATGTGATCTTCTACGTGCTGCCGCTTAAAGCGGAGCTGCTCTTCATAGCTAACGTGCTGCCAGGTGCAGCCGCCGCAGGTTTCGGCATGGCGGCAGGCGGGCTCTATCCGGGCCGGGCCGGGCTCAAGAACTTCCAAAAGCTGGCCTTCAAAAAAATTTTTGCGCTTCTTCACAATACGGATGCGGGCGACATCGCCCGGTGCGGTATTTTTAACAAAGCAGGCGCGGTCTTCCACACGGCCAATGCCCTTGCCTTCGTAGGCCGCGTCGTTAATAGTGAGCTCGGTTATGGCTCCTTTTTTCATAAAATCGGGGTGTAGTTAAAAGAATGGCAGGTCCGCAACAGCCGGGCTGCTTTACAGCATAGAGTTGTTTTGTTCTTCGGTATAAAAGGTTTCAAACTGCAGGCGATTGGTTTCAGCCTCGCTGGTTTTTTGCTTCAGTGCTTCCTGCGTGGCCGTAAGCTGCCGGGCCAGCGTGCGGTTAATTTCGCTGAGTACTTTTACGGCAATCTGTGGGTTGCGCTTGGCCAGAGTATCAAAATCGGGGCTGAAAAATCCCAGCACCACAATATCGCCCACGGCCCGGGCACAGGAAACACGCTTCATATCGTGGATAAGGCTGAGGTTGCCAAAGCTCAGCGGCGGCTCTACAACCAGGGCGGGCCCAATCTGTTCGCCCTCCTCATTTTCTATAATCAGCTCCACGTGTCCGCTTTCGATAAAATAAAACCCGTTTCCCGGATCGCGCTGATGGTAGATATATTCTCCGTCTTTATACCTTCGTTTATGGCAAAGCTGAATAAACTCATAGGCTTCTACATGCGAGAGTTTACTGAGCAGCGGCGAATTAAACACCAGTTGGCCCTGCCGTATTAAAGAGTTGAACAAAGAAGGCTTTTTAAACATAAGTTAACATAGCAAAAAGATGATGGCATCAGGGCTATAAACACCCGCAGGCGATCAGAACGAGTGCCCGATTCCAAAATGTATGGTATTCCGCTCCAGAATATTCGTGCCCGGTTCGATGCCCAGGTCGGTAAGGCGATAGGCCAGATCGAGGCGTAATACCACAAATTCCCAGTCGAGTCGCAGTCCGATACCGGAGCCTACGGCAATTTCTTTATAAAACTGATCGAAGGCAAACCGGCCTTCAGAGATTTCGTTGCGCGGGCCGTTCCAGACATTGCCTGCATCCGTAAAAATAGCGAATATCCAGTCGGTACTCAGGAAGTTTCGAGAAAAGGTATTGCGATATTCGAGGTAGGCGGCCAGCTTAATATCCCCGCCGTTAATGGGATTTCGGTCCTGATCGTTGCGCCCGGGGCCCAGGGTGAGCGGATCCCAGCCGCGAATATCGTTGGAGCCGCCGGCAAAAAACCGACGGGTAATAGGGATGCTGCGGCTTAGCCCGTAGGTTTGGGCCATACCGGCAAAACCGCGCCAGGCCAGCACCGAGTTCGGGCCAATGGGGCGGTAGCTGCGATAATCGAATGAAGCTTTTACAAACTGGCTGTAGGCCAGCTCCTGCCCGCTGGAGCTGAACGAGGGGATGGTGCTGCGCAGGGAATCGGGCCGGTCGATAAGCGTATTTTCGAGCAAATAGGGCAGGTTGCCGCCTACTTCAAAGCTGCTTTCGAGGAAGAAGCCATCATCCCGGCGAATAGGATGCGTGGCGGAGTTGCGGAAAGTATAGCGTAATACCGAGCTGATTTGGGGGCGGTAATCTTCGAGAATAAGCTGGGTGAGCAGCGGGTCGTCGGTATCGTTTTCGATAGATTCCCGGAAGGCCTGGGTGATGCTCGCGTCGAACCATTCCAGCTCTATTAAATCGAAAAAGCTGGTGGTGGTGCGGTCGTGGTTGGCCTGAAACCGTAAATTAAAGCGCAGGTTGTTATCTACATTAAAGTTGATCTGACGAATCTGGGCGTAGCTCAATTGAAAGCGCGTGCGCGGATTGAGGAAGCCGGGATCGTTGTTGAAGGCCCGGAAGGGAAAGGCAAAACGCGGATAGCTGTAATTCGCCGAAAGCTCAAAACTGCGCGGGTCGTTTTGGTCGCCGGAAATAAACTCGTAGCTGGTATTGAGGTTAAGTTCCAGGCGC
>JBMCPG010000375.1:0-2567 GCA_048626035.1 Cyclonatronaceae bacterium | reverse complement strand
CCTTCGCTACGCATCGGCCACCACCCGGGGCTACCCATATTAAATCCCTGACGGGGTTTTGGATTCATAGCTAAAAGCGCGAAACGCCACACCCCCTTAAGGGGTTCCCGATGCTCCTGAAAGACCCGTCGCTCATCACCACACATGCTCGGAATGAAGCGCGAAAAGCCATCCCCAGCCAGAGCACTTCAGGCTCTGCTGCCTACTGCTGCCGCTCCTGTGGAGCTAACAACCTTGTACCACATCCGGGCCGGGGCTCTGACACCTCGGCGGCAGGGCTTAGATCCAGGAATTTTAGAACCGTTCAGCGAGGATGTCATCTTCACCAAAAGTACCGGTACGGTATTAAAAATTCGAAATAACTTGCTGAGTAAACAAGCTCCGACTCCGATCCCTCTCCCTCTATCAAAAAAGCGTTTTTAAAATTGGCTTAAAGTTATTTTGTATCTTAGAATTTTGTACTTTGTCTAAATGTAGTGCCTCAAGAACTTACCTTGAGACGTGCCTCCCGGCGGCCGGTCGCCCGACCGCACGTCGTATTATTATTTAATCATTACCCAATCTACCCAATCATCCTAATTATTACTTTCAACCCAAACAGGCCTGTTTATGAGCAATTTTGAACTTAAGATCGACGATAAAACTATTGATTTACCCGTTATTACGGGCAGTGAAAACAGAAAAGCCCTGGATATCAGCAAGCTGCGCGGCGAAACCGGATATGTTACCCTCGATTATGGCCTTAAGAATACGGCCGTTACGCTTAGCGAAATTACCTTTCTGAATGGAGAAGAAGGCATTTTGCGCTATCGTGGCTATCCTATCGAACAGCTTGCCGAACAGGCTTCTTTTCTTGAAGTCGCTTATTTATTGATTTACGGGGAGCTGCCGAATGAGGCCGAGCTGGAGGCCTTTACCAATGGCGTTACCAATCATACCCTTGTGCATGAGGATATGAAAAAATTCTATGAGGGCTATCCTCAGCATGCCCATCCTATGGGCGTGCTGGCTTCTATGATTTGCGCCTTGTCTTCGTTTTATCCCGAAAAACTGGACCTGAAGAACGATAAGCAGGGCTTCGACCTCACCGTGCAGCGCCTGATTGCCAAAAGCGCAACCATTGCCGCATGGTCCTATAAGAATAGCGTCGGCCATCCGGTGATGTATCCGCAGAATCATCTCGACTATAGCTCTAATTTCCTTTATATGCTGTTCGGCCTGCCTACCGAACGCTATGAAGTGAATCCTATCGTGGCCAGCGCGCTGAATAAACTGCTGATTCTCCATGCCGACCATGAGCAGAATTGCTCTACTTCTACCGTGCGCGTGGTGGGCTCTTCGCAGGCCAGTTTGTATGCCGCCGTTTCGGCCGGGGTGATGGCCCTCTGGGGGCCGCTGCACGGCGGGGCTAACCAGGCGGTGGTGGAAATGCTGCAGAGGATTTATGATGACGGCGGGGCCAATAAGGAGAATATCAATAAATGGATCGCGAAGTTTAAGGATAAAAACTCCGGTCAGCGCCTTATGGGCTTCGGCCATCGCGTGTATAAGAATTTTGATCCCCGGGCCACCATTCTTAAAAAGGCCGCCGATGATGTGCTGAATGAGCTGAATATTGATGATCCGCTGCTTTATATTGCCAGGGAGCTGGAGGAAGTCGCTCTTAAGGACAGCTATTTTGTGGATAAAAAGCTGTATCCGAATGTGGATTATTATTCGGGCCTGCTCTACCGCGCCATGGGCATTCCTACCGATATGTTTACGGTGATGTTTGCCCTGGGCCGTATGCCGGGCTGGATTGCCAACTGGAAGGAAATGACCGAGGAAAATCAGCCGATTACCCGTCCGCGCCAGATTTATACCGGGCATAAGGTGCGGGATTTTGTGCCTTTAGATGAGCGCTAAGCCCGTTTATCTATCGCATGATGCTGTTTTTGAACGGCGGCCGGATGCTTTTTCCGTCCGCCGTTTTTTTTCCAGGTCTTTCAGGATGATGTGCCCCTCGTGCGTACCGCCCCGGCAGACAGCGCCGGCCTTCCGGCATCGGGCGAATGAGCATTAATCAGCTTTCGGAGCTGGTTTGCGCGGGAAGCCCAACTGTTTTCGCGGGCGCAGGCAACGCGTTTTTTCTGACGTGCCGGCTCATTTTCGGCTATAGCTGTATCAACGAGGTGTATAAACGCATCATGATTTTCAGCAATATAGACGACCTCCGAAAAGCTTTGTATATCCGGCGAAAAATGGGTGGTAATAACCGGCTTTCCGGTGGCCAGATATTCATTTAGTTTCAGCGGATAAATGCTGTGGGTTAGTTTGTTCTTTTTATAGGGAATGATGAGCACATCCATATAGCGCGTACAGGCCGGCAGCTCGCTGATATCACGTGGCGGCAGGATATGCACGTTAGGTAAATCAGCGATATGCCGCGTATGCATTTCTCCGGTGCGCAGCGGGCCGATAAACACAAGCTGCTTATCGTGATGCACGCGCGCCAGCCGCTCAACCAGCTCATAATCGGTACGGTATTCAAGACTGCCCGTAAACCCGATAATGGGACGCGGAATGGA
>JBMCPG010000374.1:0-2572 GCA_048626035.1 Cyclonatronaceae bacterium | reverse complement strand
TAATTCTGGAGCGGCTCGGCAGCAATACTGAGCTTTCGGTAACGCTGTTTACCGTATGTGAAGAGCACGAGAAAGCCCGCTCCCAGACGTTTCTGAGCGAAATTAAGGGACTGTTCACCAATTGTGAAATTGTGGAAAAAGTAGTTGTTTCGGCCACGCCTTCTAAGGCGATTCTCGACGAACTCTCCAAAGATTATGAGCTGCTCCTGCTCGGCGCTACAGAAAAAGTGCAAGGCTCCGATACGCTCTTTAACCCCATGGTGGACGAGCTGATTCGTTCGGCGCCCTGCCCTACGCTTGTAATTCACGGCAGCCGCGTGCCGCAAAGCTGGAACCCGCACCGCATCATGATTCCCACCAATGGTTCGGCGGCCTCCAAACGTGCCGCCGACATCGCCTTTTACATTGCCAGCTCCGATCCGCGCCAGGAAATGATTGTGCTTAACGTAGTGGAGCAGGAGGATGAGAATGCCCAAATGCTGCACGAAAGCCGCCTCGAAAACCGTAAATACCACATGTCGAGGCAATTCGTAGATGGCATCAAAAAGATTGGAGATTCCTATGGTATTGAAACCCAGGCAATGGTAGAAATCGGCAAAGAAGTAGAAACGACTATAAGTGAAATCGCTAAAAACAATAAGATCGATCTCATTGTTATTGGTACCAGCGTGCGCCCGGGTTCGGCCCGGCTGTTTATAGGGCCAAAGGTAGAGCGCCTGCTTAGCCAGGCTCCTTGTCCCGTAATTGTATATAACGATTAAAGCCGGCCGGCACAGGCAGCGCAGGTAAATCAAAAATAAAGCCGGATATTAGCTTATACATTTCTTATTTTCCGGCGCAACACCACGTGATGGTCCATGCCATAAAGCTAACCGTTGCCCGAAGCGCAGCAACCGCATGTATGGCAAGCCACACGTACTTGTTTTTCATATCTATATACCCCAACTTTATTTATGCCAACGCCCAAAAAAGTAAGCCGACAGGGGCTTACCTACGATGATGTTTTGCTGGTACCGGCTCATTCAGCCATATTGCCGCGCGAGGTGAGCACGCGGGCCGAACTGATTCCGGGAATTTCGCTTAATATGCCGGTGCTCAGCGCCGCCATGGATACGGTTTCAGAGTATCGCCTCGCCATTGCCCTGGCCCGCGAAGGCGGCATGGCCATCTTGCACAAAAATATGACCATCCGGGAGCAGGCCGAGCATGTTCGGCTGGTCAAGCGCAGCGAAAGTGGCATGATTGTGGACCCGGTTACCCTGCCGGCCGAAGCCAGCGTGAAGGATGCCCGCCACGTTATGCGACACAATAAAATTGGCGGCATCCCAATCGTGGATGATTCCCGGCATCTGCTTGGCATCATAACCAATCGCGATCTCCGCTTTGAAACCGATAACAGCCGCCGGCTTTCCGATATCATGACCCGCGAGCGCCTGGTTACCGCCCGCGAAGGCACTACGCTCGAAGAAGCCGAAACCTTGCTTCAGCAGCACAAAATTGAAAAGCTGCCCATCGTTAATGAAAGCGGCATGCTGGTCGGGCTTATCACCTTTAAAGACATTGAGAAAAAGAAAAATTTCCCCAACGCCTGTAAAGACAGCATGGGCCGGCTGCGCGTTGGTGCGGCCGTGGGCATTGCCGCCGACACGCTCGAACGTGCCGAAGCGCTGATAAATGCCTCCGTAGATTGTATCGTAGTAGATACCGCGCACGGGCATTCCGAGGGCGTACTGCGCATGATCCAAAGCTTGCGCAACGCTTATCCCGATTTAGCCATTATCGGCGGAAATATCGCCACAGCAGAAGCCGCTGAGGCCCTTCATAAAGCCGGTGCCGATGCGGTAAAAGTTGGCGTCGGGCCCGGCTCCATCTGCACTACGCGTATTGTAACCGGGGTGGGCGTTCCGCAGCTCAGCGCCATCATGGAAGTAGCCGCGTACACCAGCCGCCACAATATCGGCCTCATTGCCGACGGCGGCATCAAGCAAACCGGCGATATTCCTAAAGCTATTGCCGCGGGGGCCGACGTAGTAATGCTCGGCTCGCTTCTGGCCGGCGTGGACGAAAGCCCCGGCGAAACCGTGATTTATGAAGGCCGTAAATTCAAGACCTATCGCGGCATGGGCAGCATCAGCGCAATGAGCAAAGGCAGCAAAGACCGGTATTTCCAGGATGTTGAAGACGACATGAGCAAGCTGGTTCCCGAGGGTATTGAAGGCCGTGTACCGTACAAAGGAACTCTTGGCGAGGTAGTGTACCAAATGATGGGCGGCCTGCGCGCGGCTATGGGCTATTGCGGGGCGGGCGACATCACCGCTCTCAAGCAAGCCGAATTTGTGCAGGTATCGCCGGCGGCCATGCGCGAGAGCCATCCGCACTCGGTGCACATCACCAAAGAATCTCCGAACTACTCGATGCGATAGGCTTGAGTTGCGAAATAAGCTATGGCTGAGTTCATAAAACGAATTTTATCGCTGAGCAAAGAGCCGCTCACCGTGCTGATGTGGAAACGCTCGCAGCAGGACGAAACGGAAACCTATGTGGTTTTGCCGCGCAAGCTCCTGGGGCTGCT
>JBMCPG010000373.1:0-2600 GCA_048626035.1 Cyclonatronaceae bacterium | reverse complement strand
TTTTCCGGCCCGGCCGGCGGGCTGACGGCAAGAACGATGCCGTTGAAGCATCGTATTTATATGAACGCCACAGACAGCCGCATCGTTATAACACATCGCAATAAGAAGCGCTCGTTACCGGGCGTTTAAATTATGATAGCTGAAGCTTCTGCCTCGGTCAACATTTCTGAAAACGTCTATATAACTATGAATTGATTTTTTTCAGAATGCCCTGCCGGCTGGAATTTCAGTACTATTCTTTCAAAAAAACTACAGGCGCTACGTGCGTCTGCACTCCAAATCTATTAAGCCTTGGTTTACGTAACGAGAAAAGTACATTTTAATGCCGCACATCGCCTTCATAATCCCGAAATGAGCGAGGAATGGAACGCAGAAACCTATGGCAAATGTAATTACCCGAACTGGCACGGTCATAATTATGTTCTGGAAGTTACGGTTTGCGGATTTCCGGACGAAAAAACGGGCTATGTGATTGATTTAGGCGTGCTCAAAGGCATCCTGAAGACTCATCTGCTCGACAAATGCGACCACCGCAATTTAAATCTTGATGTTGATTTTTTGCAAGGCGTAATTCCATCCACAGAGAATTTAGTGATAAAATTTTACGAACAAATCAAAGACGCTATTACAGAAAATGCAGCCGAAGGGGCGCGTCTGTATTCCGTAAAACTTTATGAAACAGAACGCAATTTTGCAGAATACTGCCCTGTAAAATAAGCAGCTACGTTTGCCCTCAGTTTTATTATATAACCTATACCATCACTAAAAATAAATACCTGCATTATTAGTATTATTTTTAGCGTTTTTTATTACAGCCACTCTATTTTTTATTATGATTACATCTAACCTGAAGCGAATTTACGACCCTACTTTTGTGGTAACTGATGAATACAAACAAAGCTTGCCGGATTTACAGAATGGCCCGGCTTCTTTAATTGAAGGCGCAAATGTGCCGATTCAGCAGGTAGGGATTTCGAACTTCAAATTACCGCTAAAATTTCCGACCGCCGGAGGAGACCTGCTCACGCTCGAAGTTTCCGTAGATGGATATGTAGGCTTGGAGGCCGGAAAAAAAGGCATCAATATGAGCCGCATTATGCGCTCGTTCTATAAATTTAAAGATGAAGTATTTTATCCTGAAGTGTTGCGCTATGTGCTGGATTCCTACAAGCAGGATTTGGATGCGAAAGAAAGCTATCTGAAGCTGAATTTCAGCTATCCGATGCTGCAGGAAAGCTTGCGTTCGGGATTGGAGGGCTATCAGTATTATGATGTAGCCCTGGAAGCGAGCATGGATGCCAAGGGAAATGTACGGCATTTTACGCATCTGGAATTTGTCTATAGCAGCGCTTGCCCTTGTTCGTATGAGCTGGCTGAGCATGCGCGCGAAACCCGCGAAGTGGCCACTATTCCGCATAGTCAGCGCTCGGTAGCCTACATCACCGTAGAGCAAAACGGTGATTTGAGCATTGAAGAGCTGGTCGGGCTGTGTCGGGAAGCCTTGCAAACCGAAACGCAGGTCATGGTGAAACGGGAAGATGAGCAGGCCTTTGCCGAGCTGAACGGAGCGTATCAGAAATTTGTGGAAGATGCGGCTCGTTTAATTTATGACAAACTTAACCCGCATCAGGCTATTACAGATTTTGTGGCCCGGTGCTCGCACATGGAAAGCTTGCACAGCCATGATGCGGTGAGCCGTATTTGCAAAGGCGTGCCCTGCGGACTGCGATAAGGTTTTTCGCTCATTCCAATATTCTAAAACGCGGAGCCGGTTTATCATATCAGGCGCTTAAAATAATTCCCGGAACCGCTGATGGGTTTTTGATAAAATAAAAAAGCCTTCACAATTTTTGTGAAGGCTTTTTTTGTTTAGAATACTACTGCATATAATGGAAATATTACTTTCCAAGCTGCTGTTTTAAGTTTTGCGCAACAGCCTCGGGGGTAATCCCAAATTCTTTATACAGCGTCTGGAATGGAGCCGACGCGCCATAGCTTGTCATCCCGACCACATTTTTGCGGCTTCCGGCATAATGCTCCCAGCCCAGCGGAACGGCCGCTTCAACAGCAACCCGCGCGCTTAAACTTTCGGGAAGCACGCTCTCACGGTAAGATTCTTCCTGGGCTTCGAAAAGCTCGAAGCTTGGAAAACTTACCACGCGAGTGGCAATGCCTTCGGCTTTCAACAGTTGATGTGCGGCAAGAGCTATATGCAATTCCGAGCCGCTTCCCATCAAAATGCCTTGCGGCTCTTTCTCATCGGGATTCAGCACATAGCCGCCTTTCAAGGCATGCTCGGCCGGGGCATAAATGTTGCGGTCGAGCGTAGGCAGATTTTGCCGGGTGAGCACCAGACAGCTTGGGCCGGTCTTATTTTCGATGGCAGCCTGCCAGGCGCGGGCCGTTTCGTTGGCATCGGCCGGGCGCAGCACCATCACGTTAATCATGGCGCGGAGCGCGGCAAGTTGCTCAACCGGCTGATGCGTCGGGCCATCTTCTCCCAGCCCGATGCTGTCGTGGGTGAACACGAAAATAGACGGCACGTGCGATAACCCTGCCAGGCGAATAGCGGGCCGGCAATAATCGGAGAAAATCAGGAA
>JBMCPG010000372.1:0-2608 GCA_048626035.1 Cyclonatronaceae bacterium | reverse complement strand
GGTTACCGGAAGGCCTTTTTGCTTGGCTTCGCGAATCATTTCCATGCCTTTGCGGGTGCTCAGGTGGGCCACATGAAGCGGGCCGCCGGTGAGCTCGGCCAGCAGAATATCGCGGGCAATCATCACCTCTTCGGCAATGGAAGGCGTTCCGGCCAGGCCCAAACGGGTGGAAACGCGGCCCTCGTGCATGTGTCCGGGGCGGGAAAGCGCCAGGTCTTCCTCATGATTAATGACCGGCCGGTCGAGCATGGCAGCATAATCCAGGGCGGTGCGCATCAGCTTTGAATTAAAGACCGGATCGCCATCATCGCTGAAGGCAACGGCCCCGGCTTTTTTCATTTCAGAAAGCTCGGCCAGATGCTCGCCTTTTCGCCCGACCGAAACGCAGCCGATAGGATGCACCTCCACGGCGAAATCCTTCGCCCGGTTTTTGATGAATTCGACCACATCACCGGTATGAATCGGCGGATTGGTATTGGGCATACAGGCGATTTCGGTAAAGCCGCCGGCCGCTGCGGCGCTGCATCCGCTTTCTATCGTTTTCTTGTGCTCAAACCCCGGCTCGCGCAGGTGCACGTGCATATCCATCCAGCCGGGCGAGATGAAGGCGCCCTTGCCCCGAACCACGTGCTCGCCTTCTTCAGGCTGCAGGGAATCGGCAATTTCATGAATGATGCCGTCCCGAATGCGGATATCGACCGGTTTAGCTTTGGTAACGTCGAAGGGCGTACCGGCTTCTACCGGCACCACGTGTTTAAAAAGAAAATTTGGGGCAAGCATAAGAAGCTGTTTTAGGGTGATGAAAAGCCGTTAAGCGGCTCAGAATTTATAGGTAAATCGGGCGTAAAAATCGAAATCCTGGCGGGATTCGAGCGCAGTTTCCGGAGTGAATAAATCGGTGCGGTAGCGCACGCGAAAATCGAAGGTCAGCGGATTCATGATGATCCAGCGGTAGCGGGCTTCGGCCATGGTATTGTTGGGGCGGAAGCTGGAGGAAATCAGCCAGGAGGGCTCAAGCTGCCCGTATAAAATGCCCAGCCGGTGATTTTCGGCAATGCCGTTGGCGTAGGCCGAAACCTGCCAGGCGAGCGCACCTTCATCGAACAGCGTACGGCCGGTGTTTACGTCAATGCCGCCATCCTCGGGGCCCGGCGTTTTGGGCATGTAGCCCAGTTCGCCGCCGGCCCAGTAATCCACGCCGCCGTAATCGAAGGGCAGGCGCATCATGATGCGCGACGAAGCGGTAAAAAGGCCAGAGCGGTCGCCATCGCGCAGCACCAGGCCGGGCGTATAGCTGAGGCTGAGCTCGCGCTGCACCCAGCGTCCGCCGGTATCGCGATGCTCCAGATTCGTGAAAAAGCTCAGGCGGCTGCTGTCTTTTGTGCCGAAATCCAGCGGAGCGCGGCCGGCATGGGAGCTGCCTTCCTCGCCGTTATGGCTTACTACGGCGTGCAGTTTCCAGTCTTCATTTACGTTCCAGTCCAGCCACAGGCCGTCGGTATGTCTGATGCCCATATTGGCTCCATAATAACGATCCACGCCTTTGGGAATAAAGCCGGCCAGCGGATATCGGGCCTGAAACCGCCCCGCTGAAATCCGCATGGCCTCATTTAACTGCCAGCGCAGAAAAAGCTGATCGAAGGTGATAGTGCCCGCCGGATAGCTGCCGCTGCCGCCGGTATGGTCTTCAAAAAGCAATTCCAGATTATCCTGATTGCTCGAAAACCGGCTGGCCAGGCGGCCCTGAAACATCAGCGTTTCACTGATCTGATAGCTTCCGCCAATGCGAAACCGGATATTGAAGGTGCTTTCATCGGAAGAATCCCCGTTGCGGTCATTGGTCGAAACATAGCTGAAGCCTGGCCGGATATCGCCAAACCATGAAAAGGCAGGATCGGCCTGCTGCGCCTGAAGTGGGTGGCCCAAACCTATAAACAGAAAAAGGAAAGGTACTCTAAACAGCTTGGACGAAAGTACGTTAATAGCATTTTTTGATATAAAGGAATCTGCTTTTTTTGATAGTAATAATAGCTGCATGTAATTAAATGATAGTAGTGTTTAAGATTTCGATATAATAGCTTTTATTGAATGTGAAATATAACTCAACTTTCGCAATTGTACGGAATGAACAGTGCTAAAAGTCAAGTAGCAAGAGCTTTTTTTCATCATAGGGTACGCCTTGCTCTAAATAAGCTCTTCTTACCTTTTGTGCGGACAAAAGGTAACCAAAAACCGCCCCATGGCTAAATGGCGAATTTTGAATTTTGAATGGTGAATTATTTTAAACCCTAAACCCTAAACACCGAGTATCATCATCAGCGCCGGGTCATTCTGAACCATGCTGCCGTCGTGGAAAGCATAATTAGAGTAAGCAATAGTGCCGACCAACAATAAAGATGATCAGAAACATCGTGAAGAATCTCCCGCCAACGACCCGGATGCGGCAGGGGAAGAATCGTGAGTTTTGAGTTTTGAGTGGTTGCTGTCCGGGCAAGTTTAAGACTCCCGCCTGGCTGGATATGGATATACAGCTCCTTGCTCTAAATAAGCTTCTCTTACCTTTTGTGCGGACAAAAGGTAACCAAAAACCGCCGGCTGAGAAAAAAAG
>JBMCPG010000371.1:0-2620 GCA_048626035.1 Cyclonatronaceae bacterium | reverse complement strand
TTACCAGGGAAACCGGCATCCTGATTTTCAGCCGCGACCGTCAGAACGGCTGGCAGGCTACCGAACTGCAGGATTTCAGCCTCAATTCGGTGAACGATATTTTTATTTCCGCCGACGGGCACGCCTGGATTGTTACCGACGAAGGGCTTACCCTCTACTATCGCAGTTTTTTTGGACGGGTTCCGGTTGTTCAGCAGCGGAAGTACGTCCAATCGATGAGCCGTCAGCCCGAGCCGGAAGGCGGCCAAAGCCGGGATAGCATCACTTATTATATGACCGATGCTTCCAGGGTATATGAGATAAAGACTGATGGGGCAGGTGGCTTTAGCACCCGCATACGCTTTGAAAACCCGGAAATGGATGATTTACTGAGCGTGAGTGCCTCCGAAGAAGGCATCTGGACGACTTCTTCGCGCGGGCAAATTTATTTTATGACACACGATGCCGGCCCCGAAGCGTATCGTGTGCATACAGTAAAAGGCGAAGAAAATTCCATTTTCCATAGCGTGAGCGACTCGCTAAACCGGCTTTGGTACATCAGCTATAACGATACGTCTGTAAAGCGAATAAACCCGGAAGGCCTGTTGCGCGTGTACCGCAGCCGCCTGGGCATTGAGCATCCCGTGTCGGTACTGCGCAAAGTAGATAACACCATTTATGCGGCAAGCTTCGATCGTCTTCAGGTGTTGCGCTACAATGCCGAATCAGACCGCTTTGAAACCCTGGAATGGGCCGAATCTGCGGGCGGCATTACCAAAGAAATGGCCAAAGATTTCAATATTAACGACCTCCGTGTGCTGGCTAATGGGAATATTTTACTGGCTACCAACCGGGGACTGCTGTATTATGATGCGGAGCGGAAAACCTACGATCGGTATGCCTTAAACAATTATCTCGACGAGCAGTACCTCAAAAGTCTGCTGCTTACCCAGAACGAGCGCTTTATCTGGATCGGTACCGATACCGGGCTTTATGTACATGAGCAAAGCACCGGCCATATCTCAAGATTTGACGAACAAAACGGCGGCTTGCCTTCGCTCACTATGGCCAACCGCGGGCTCAGCGTGGACCCCCGCGGGGCTATCTGGGCGGCCACTTCGGCGGGCATTGCGCGCTCGGCCGGGCCGCTGGAGCTGCCGAAGAGCAGGCAGCCGGTGCTGGTTTCGGCCGCTGTTAATAATATGGCCGTAGATAGCACCGCATCGCTGGAGGTAAACTCCAATGCTATTCTACAGCTTCGGGTAGCCAGCCTCATGTATCCTGCCGATGGGTTGCGCTACCAGATACGGCACAATGCCGATGCTTCCTGGAAAGATACGGATACGAACGGTCTGTTTACGCTCAACGAACTCTCCCTGGGCACGCAAGAACTGCACGTGCGGGCACTGCAAAACGGGGCCTATCGCTGGAGCGAACCTTTTGTGATATCCTATCGCGTGCTGCCGCCCTGGTATTTCCAGACGCACTTTATCGTACTTTACATTTTTTTCTTCTCGCTGCTTACGGCAGGGGTTACGCGCCTGTACACCATCCGCCTGAGAAAATCAAAAGCCGAGCTGGAGCGCATCGTACGGCTGCGGCTTCAGGAAATAAAGCAGAAAAATGAAGCGCTGGTGCAGGCCAAAGAAGAGGCCGACAAAGCCAACCGGGCCAAGAGCGAGTTTTTAGCGAATATGAGCCATGAAATCCGTACGCCGCTTAATGGCGTGGTTGGCTTCATCGATATGTTGCGCGATAGCGGGCTGAACGAGCAGCAGCAGGAATACACGAATTATGCGGCCAGTTCTGCCGATACGCTCATGCAGCTTATTAATCAGGTGCTGGATTTATCGAAGGCTGAAGCCGGCCGGCTTGAGCTTGATCTCCAGCCTACCGTTCTGGATGTGCTGTGCGATACCACCGTTAATATTATTCGCGTGGCGGCAGGTAAAAAAGGCGTTTCTGTGTTTCTGCACACCGATCCCCGGCTGCCCTATCGCATAGAAACCGATGAGCTGCGGCTGCGGCAGGTGCTTATCAATTTGCTCGGAAATGCCGTAAAATTTACCGAAAAAGGCTACGTGGAGCTGGCCGTTAAGCTACTCGATGAAGAGCTCGCCGCGGCCAATAACGCCCCGCCCCGGCGACGGCTGCGTTTTGAGGTTATTGATACAGGAATCGGCATTCCGGCCGGGAAATTAGACCAGATTTTTAAGGCTTTTTCGCAAGTGGATCCGTCCATGACCCGCAAGTACGGTGGAACCGGCCTGGGCTTATCGATTTCAAAGTCCATCATCGAGAAAATGGGCGGCGAGCTGCACGTACAAAGTAAAGAAGGCAAGGGCAGCCGGTTTTATTTTGATATTCCGGTTTCCGTCCTTAAATCTGCTTCGGGCCGCATTCCGGCGGTATTGTCTGCAAAACAACATGACGCAATAATTATTTCTTCGAGCCGGCGGCATGCCCGTATTTTATACACCTATTTGAAGCAGCTTTCCATAGACCCGGTGCAGATCGTGCGGCCTGAAAAATTTTCCAGCGCACAACTGGCCGCCAGCCCCGATATTATTGTTATAGATGAGGCCGAACAACCCGATAAAGCCGCCTTCGAAAGGCAGCTGCGCTTTATTTTAGATACCTG
>JBMCPG010000370.1:0-2626 GCA_048626035.1 Cyclonatronaceae bacterium | reverse complement strand
GGCCTTGCGGATATAGCTATAAAGCTGCTGCGGGTGGGCGGCGAGCAGTTTCCGCAAATGCTGCCATTTCACAAGAATGGAGGCCAGCAGATACAGGATGATCAGGCTCCAGAGCGAAAACGCCAGCTCTATTCCCGAAAACGGAAAAAAAGAAAGCAGCAGCGAAAGCAGCGATAAAATAGCCAGATAGCGCAGCAGCAGCAATATGAAAGCCGGCTTCTGGTCTGCTTCTACGTGTTTCATGATATAGTTGTAGAGCGGCTGCGGGCGGCGAAGCCAGTACAGCGCACTACCGAGCAGCAGGCTGCCCAGGGTGATGTAGTAGATCAAAAACCAGTTGGTGCTTACTTGCGCTAAAAAATTCATAGAAAAAGCAGAAAGAAGGCTTCATGGAAGGACAGGCAAAGATAAGGGCTTTATTGCATATTCCGCAGGACGAACGGGAATTTGAGCAGCTTTTTTCGGGCTGAGGGGCCTTATTCCGGGCGCAGAATTAAATCCACAATTTCTCCGGGCGTGAACCTGTCGGCCAGACCGGGCTCGAGCACTATTTTAACCGGCAGGCCGCTTTCGGTGTTCATGCCGGGGCGCTGCATATCGGCCGAAATAGGCTGAATCTGCCCGCCGATGCTGTTAATCGGGGCTTCGTAGCGATTCCGTTGTATGCTGCGGGAGCGAATTTCGACCATCATACCCGGCTCCGGCGTTACCGAAAACGGCTGGCGCAAATGGCCCAGGATGTATTCGGGCTGCCGGGCCTGCACCACGGCCAGCGTGTCGCCCCGGCGCACGTATTCCTGCTCCGAGCGGCGCATTTGCTGCACGCGGCCAGCCTGCGGAGTGCTGACGTAAAGGCTGCCCAGTTCTGCTTCAATCAGGCGTATTTCGGCCATTTGCGTGCGGATTGCCGCTTCCAGGCTGTGCTGTCCGCTCTGCGCTGAGAAAGGATACTGCCGCCGGATATCCGCCAGCCGCCCGGCGAGTTCTTCTATGATGGTTTCCAGCTGCTGAACTTCGCTCCGGGCCGCATCGAGCGCCGTTTTAGCCCGTTCCGCTATTTGGGGCTGGAGCACGTTCTGTTCTTCGAGCCGGGCGGCCCGCCGGTAATCGCGCTGTAGCTGCTGCAGCTCCACTTCGCGAATTGCCTTTTGGGCCCGCTTCTCCATCCAGTCCAGGCGCAGATTTTGGTAATCGAGCTGATTCCGGGTGATATTCCCGGCCGGATACAGCGAGGTGCGCATATAATTTATTTCGGCCTCAATGCGCGCTATACGGGCGCGAAATTCGCCTTCCGGGCCGCGCTGAAGGCGGAAAAGGGTATCGCGGGCGGCAATATCATCAAAATTTTGGGTAAAAATATCGCGGAGCTCTCCATCGGCCGGGGCGGTAATAACGGCACTTGGCGCCATCACCCGGCCCACAAAATCGGGGGCCTGCACCCGCTTGCTCCACAGCCACAGGATGGCCAGAAGGGCGAGCAGAAAAACAATGATGGGCAATATGCGGATACGAAACTCGCGCCAGCGCAGCTTCCAGGGAATGGGAACCGGTTTTAAAGAAGAAGAGGAGCGAGCAGGGAAATCGGGCATAAGGTTATATTTCAGATTCGTTTTCGGCTTTCATGCTGGACATGCGCAAGATGCCATCGAGCTGCTGGAGCTCTTGCAGAAGAAGGCCGCTACGGTCGGGATCGCGCAGCAAAATGCGGTAGGAAAGGTCGGTTTCGCTGGTGTCGCCATCGGAGCGCTGGCTTACGCGCATTTTACGCAGGGCATGGCGGTCGAGCAGGGCATCCAGGGCGGTAAGCTCATCGGTACTGCGGGCCCAGCCGAGATTCAGGATAATATCGTAGCGTTGCCGGTTGCCAAAAGAGGTGAACCACAAGTACACCAGAATGAGGCCTAAAACGGCTGTAGCGATAGCCGCCGTCGTGAATTTCTGAGTGCCACAGGCCATGCCAATGACGATAGTGCTCAGAATATAGATGGCATCGAGCGTATCGCGCACAATGTTACGAAAGCGAACAATGGCAAAAACGGCCAGCAGGCTGAATGCCGTAACCAGGTTATTATCCAGCACGCTCATTACGGTAGCGACGGTAATGGGCAGTATGATGAGGGAGTTAACAAAATTTTTGGAATACGATAGCCCCGAATGGGTAAACATATAAACCCATGCTATGGCCTGCCCGCATACAAAGGCCAGCAGCAGCGAGAGCAGCAGGGTGGGCAGATCGGTGGGTAAAGGTGCTGTATCCCCGAAAAAAAGTCCTTCCAGCATAGTGTTAACAAGTGTTATATAATAGGGTAATCATGGTAATCAAGGAAATTATGCATGGAGCCGCAGCCGGTTTTGCCGGGCCAGGTGTTCCAGGCCATCTACATATTTAGCGGCCGACTCCTGCCGCAGCCCGAAAACTTGTACCAGCGTTTTGAACCATTCGGGGAAGCGGTCGGTAAATTTGAGCTCCAGGATAACATCATTGCCAAAAACCAGCACCGGCTGCTGCATCTCACGGCTCAGGCGCAGGTTGCGCATCGGCTCAGAAAGGACGTTACGATCCATCGTTACACGAATTTTGTTCGTCCCGTCGGCTACCCAGGCTTCCCGCTGATAGCTTACATGC
>JBMCPG010000369.1:0-2632 GCA_048626035.1 Cyclonatronaceae bacterium | reverse complement strand
TAATGGATATAAAGATGCCGGTAATGGATGGTTGTGAGGCCAGCCAAAGGATTCGCCAAATAGATGATGCCCGAAAAGCCAGTATTCCTATTGTTGCCGTTACCGCTTTTGCAACCCAGGAGTATAGCGAACGCTGCCTTACGTCCGGAATGGATAAATACATCACCAAGCCCTATACGCTTTCGAATATTAAAGAACTCTTGGACGCACTCGTGGCTGAGGGTTCCGCACCGGCTGCCGAAGCCCCCGACAGCTCCCGCCCCCGGTCTGCCGCCAGCCCGCCGCCGGTTATTGATATGGCCCTGCTACACCAGCGCTTTGACGGAGATAAAGAGCTGATTCATGCCATGATGAAACAGTTTTTAGATGATGGCTACCAGCAAATAGCGGAGTTGCGCGCGCGGGCCGGCACCCGGGAGTGGCAGCTCTTTTATGATGTGAATCATCAGGTGAAAGGCGCCGCCGCAACCATGAGCGCCACGGCTTTGCTGCAGACAAGTGAAGCGCTCGAAAACGTAGCGGAAAAGCTTCTTAAAACACACGATCCGGCGCAGCAGCAGCAGGCAGACGCTCTTATAGATGAGATGGAGCGCCTCTTTAAAGAAGCTGAACGTCTTACAAAAAAATGGAAACAGGCCTGAGCGCTGTAAAGCTGCTCAGCGCCCGTTTCCCTAAGCGGTAATCAGTAATTTAGTGATCCCGGCTGATGTTCGTTAGCAGGTCTTCCGCTTCGCGAAGCAGACCTTCAGCCTTTTTTTTCGCATCTTCCACCACTTCTTCGTTTTGCTGTTTAGCGGCGTTGATTGCAAAATTTTCGTCTTGCAGCTCATTAATTAAACTGCGGATTTCGTCGATATACGTCTGGATATGGTAGGTTACGCGGCTTCGCGTATTGCTTCCTTTGTCAGGAGCAATCAGAATAGCGGTAACAGAACCGGCTACTGCACCAGCCAGGAGGCCAAAAGTAAAGCCTTTTGAGAAATGTGCCATAGATTTAAAGCGGTTATAAAATATGAGAAGGAATGGTAGAACTATATATACGCATTTTACGGCTTTTTTTCACCTGTCGAAACAGCCCTGCTGATTTTCGCGGGTACAGCGTTTTCTGAAACGGGCCGGATTGCCTTCGGCTACTTGTTTAAAGAGGCTTTTTGAGCTTTTTCCTGCAGCTTCACTTCTTTAAAAAGCCGCAGCTTGGCCGGAGAAATTCCGGCATGCATCACAGGCACGATAAAGAGGGTGAACACCGAGGCGAAAAACAGCCCGCCGATTACGGCGCGGGCCAGCGGGCTCCAGGTTTCGGAGCCTTCCCCAATGCCCAGGGCAAGCGGCAGCATAGAGAAAATGGTAGTAAGCATGGTTAAGAGCACCGGCCGCATTCTCCGGCGTGATGCCATCACAAAACGCTGCACATACGTTGTGGCCGACATGCCGTAATTCGTGTTTTGATTGATGTAATCGACCAGAACGATGCCGTTATTCACCACAATGCCGACCAAAATAAGCATCCCGATGCCGGCCGGTACGCTGAAGGGCGTTCCCGTAACATAAAGCGCCAGATAGGCCCCAAAGAAAGCCAGCGGAATGGTGAAGAGAATCACGAACGGATCGCGCAGATTTTCGAACTTGGCGGCCATCACCATAAAGGTAAGAATGATGGCGGCCAGCAGCGCAAGAAACAGCTCCCTTTGGCTTTCTTCCTGATCGCGGGAGGCGCCGCTGAATTCGTAGCGGTAGCCGTCGGGCAGGGAAACTTCAGATTCGAACAGCTCAACAATGCGCGCCCGCTGCTCGGCCGCGTTGCCATCTACACGTATATTCACATCCAGGCGGGTTTCCCGATCGCGCCGCCGTATGGTATTGAAACCCTCCTGTACTTCAAACGAGCCTACGGCATACACCGGAATGCTTTGCTCCTGCGCGCGAATAACCTGCAACCGCCTTATGTTGTCCATCCCCCGCTGATATTCCTCACTAACCCGCACTTCAATCGGGTACTCGCGTCCGTCAACGCGGTATTGGCCCACCTGCGTGCCGCGCGTTTGGGTTTTAAAGCTGTTAGCGGCTTCCTGAAAGGAAGAATCCATGCGGTTCAGGGCTACTCGATCCAGGCGGTAAATCATTTCGGGCAGCGAACCCACGCGGGGATTATCGACAGCCAGGACGGCATCATCTTCGAGCATCACCTTTTCGATGCGATCGCTCAAGCCCTTCAATATCTCTACATCGGGGCCAAGCAGCCCAACGGTGATGTTGCCCATGCCGCGGCCAAACCCGCCGCCACCGCCGCCGCCAAACCCGCCGCCATCACCATAGATACGCAGGTTCACACCCTCTTCATACGAAAGCTTCCGCTGAAATTCGCGGGCAATTTCATCAGTAGATTTTTCCCGCTCCCCGGCCGATACCAAATTAACCGTTACCCGGCCCACATTGGCTTCCCGGCGCCAGCCGCTGCGCCCGTAGGAAGTAACGGTGGTAACCACGCGCTCATCTTCCAGCAATTTTGCGGTAATATCTTTGAGGATTTCGGAAGTACGAACCAGCTGTGAGCCGCTCGGAAGGCGCACGTCCACCACCATTTCGCCGGTGTCGTTGTCGGGGAAAAATTCGCCTTCTACCAGCGTAAACA
>JBMCPG010000368.1:0-2660 GCA_048626035.1 Cyclonatronaceae bacterium | reverse complement strand
TCCTTCTTTGGTAAGCTTGAGATCAGAAAAGGCAAAGCTGGTGTAGGAAAGGCCAAAACCAAAAGGAAACACGACCGGTTTTTCTTCGGTGTCGAAGTAGCGGTAACCGACGTAGATCCCCTCTTCATAATCGACGCTTCCGTCGCCGGGAAATTCGCCAATGGAATGCGATGGATATTCTTCGTGAGAATCGGCAAAGGTCATAGGCAATTTTCCGGAAGGATTTACCTCGCCAAACAGGATTTCCGCAATGGCCGTGCCGCCTTCCATGCCGGGATACCAGGCCTGCAGGTAGGCGGGCGTATCGGGCAGCCAGCCGCTCATTTCGACGTTGCTGCCGCCCATAAGCACGACCGTCGTGCGATCGTTTACCGCATTGATCTGCCGGATGAGCTCTTCCTGCCCGAAAATGAGCTTCAGGTTTAATTTGTCGCGGGCTTCGGCATCGTAAGTGCCTTGTCCCCACGGCATGCCCTCGTGTCCGTGAATCCAGCCGCCGACAAAAATGACGGCATCAGCGCGCCGGGCCAGCTCCACGGCCTCCTGCATCAGCTCTTCGTTGGAGGAGCGCGACAGCTCCACCTGCTGCTCATTTTCCCGGGATTGCGAGGCCGCATCCCCGCCGACATCCATGAAAAGGCTTTCATCATAATATGGCTCATAGCCCTCGGCATAGAGGACTTCAACCTCATCGCCTACAAGGTTTTGAATGCCTTCAAGCGGCGTGATTTCGTAGAGCGGCTTCACCTGAGAGCTGCCGCCCCGCTCGGCAACCTGCCGGGTGGCGTTGTGGCCAATGACCGCAATGCTGCGGATTTCATTTTTATCAAGCGGCAGCAGACCGTCGTTTTTGAGCAGCACGATGCCCTCGCGCGCCACTTCCAGGGCCGTTTGTTGATGAGCCTCGGTATTTCGTGCGCCCGGGCCGTGATCCGTCATGGCCGTGCTCCGGTGCATCAATCGCAGCACCCGGCGGACTTTTTCATCTACCAGGCGTTCATCTACTTCGCCGCTTTCAATCATTTCCCGGGCCGGATTGGCGAGATAAAACTCATCATACTCCGGATTCTGGAAATCACGCAGCAGCTCCGTACCCATCTCGATATCCGTGCCGTAGAGCAGCGCCTCGCGGGTGTCTTTCACCGAAGCCCAGTCGCTGATGACCACGCCGTCGAAGCCCCAGGCTCCTTTCAATACTTCATTGTTGAGGTATTCGTGATGCGTGGCGTACTGCCCGTTTACTTTGTTATAGGCGCCCATAATCGTCCACGCGCCGCCTTCCTGCACGACGTCCCGGAACGCCGGAAGATAAATTTCGTGCAGCGCGCGCCGGCTGATCTGCGCGTCAATATTATGGCGGTCGGTTTCCTGATTATTGGCCACGTAATGCTTGGGACAGGATGAGACGCCCTGCGCCTGCAGGCCCTGCACGTAGCCGATGCCCATCGTCCCGGTGAGGTAGGGATCTTCGCTGAGATACTCAAAATTCCGCCCGTTCAGCGGACTCCGGATGATGTTGAGGCCGGGCCCGAGCAGCACATCCTTTTGCCGGTCTTTGGCTTCGCGGCCGAGAACTTCGCCATACTGGTATCCCAGATCCTTGTTCCAGCTCGAAGCCAGGCAAATCCCGACGGGCAGATAGGTGGCCTCATCGTCGGCATCCTCGAGGGCAAACCAGCCCCGGCCATGTTCGTGCCGCACGCCATGCGGGCCGTCGGAAAACGTGAGTTCGGGAATATCCAGCCGGGGTACGCCGCCGGAAGTAAAAGAGGAGCTGGCGTGGATGATGGATAGCTTTTCGTCCAGCGTCATCTGCTCAATTAATGCGTCAAGCGTTTCTTCGGATACGTCTGAAGAATCACTTTCTTCATTCGACTGCTCAGGATTCTGGCCGCACGAGCTTATTAAGCAACTGCCGGCAATCAAGCCAATTATAAAGAGCGAATAATTCATAAAGCACAAAGTATAGAATAAAAAATAGAAGTCTTAAGAAGCGCTTTTTTAACTGCTTCAGGGCTGAAACCATCATCTTGAATAACGTGGAAAAAAATATCAAAAACAACTGCTTTTATTTCCATAATGACTTTTAAAGATGGACATCAGCTATCTGTAGTATGCAGCAATTATGAGCCTTCGAACTGTGGCAGCCATATTTTAAATATAAGCTATACAAAATATTTACAATAGTTTATATCTTAATAAGATAGCTACTGTAGCGTTTTTTATGAGAAGCAGTAAGTGTTAATTTCATATTCATGGTATGAAACTTTTTTGCATATATATTTCATATTGCGTTACGATGTCTGCCGAAATCAGATCCATTCTTTCGGGCTGAATTCCTACACTACCGGGCTCAAAAGCGGTGGTCATGCCATATTTTTTTATTACCTTTAGGCCGTGAATATTTGCCGCTATTGTCTGACTAATCCTGCTTTCCATGTCTCAACCGCAACCGCATGCTCACCCCGCCCGCCTGCTCGACGAGGCCGAAGTGAAGCGCATTTTTGAGCGTTTTGCCTATCAGTTTACCGAGGCGCACGAGCGCCCTGATGATATCGCAATTATCGGGATGCAGCGCCGGGGCGTATTTATCGGGCAGCGGGTGCGCCGCATCATCAAAGAGCAAAGCGGCGTGGAAGTGCCTTTTGGCGTGCTGGATG
>JBMCPG010000367.1:0-2671 GCA_048626035.1 Cyclonatronaceae bacterium | reverse complement strand
GCCCGACGACTGGGTTGTAATGGCCACCGGCGAGTTCCTGAATCCCGACGAAACGCTTGCCCCACATGTCTTAGAGCGCTACCAGCAGGCCATGGAAAGCGATGAAGTGATTCATGTAGTTACCGAAGAGGATTTCGGAACCGCCGCCACGGCCGACAGCGAAGACGGCGCACTTACCTGGCGCTTCTCTTCCGAGCGCGTGCGCGATGTAGCCTTCAGCGCTACCCGGAAATCCTACTGGGATGCCCGCCGCGCTTCGGTAGGCGACCTTTCCGGAAACGGCCGCGACGATTATTCCCTGATGAACGCTTTTTACCGGGAGCTTGCGCCGCTTTGGACCGAAGTAGCCGACTACAACGCCCATGCCATCACCTTTTTATCCGAATTTACCGGCATGCCATATCCCTGGCCACACATGACCTCGGTTGAAGGCTCCGGGATTATTGGCGGCGGCATGGAATACCCTATGATGACCATCATGGGCGATTATAACCGGCGCGGGGCCATCGCGCTTTACAGCGTTACGGCTCACGAATTAGCCCACATGTGGTTCCCCATGATCGTGAGCACCAACGAGCGCCGCTATACCTGGATAGATGAAGGCAATACCGTATTTGCCACCGATGAAGCCCGCGCGGTTCGCTTTCCCGAGCTTGATATCTACAAACATCAAAATACGCAGCAGAGCTATCTTAATTTTGCCCGGAACGGCCGCGAGGGCGAGTTAATGCGCTGGTCGGATTATCACTACAGCGGGCAGGCCTATCGCGTGGCTTCCTACCCCAAACCAGCCGCTATTCTCGTAGCTTTGCGCGGGCTGCTTGGTCAGGAAGTGTTTGAAGAAGCCTATAAAACTATTGTGGCCGAGTGGGCCTATAAGCAAATGTATCCCTGGGATATGTTCCGCACCTTCGAGCGCGTAAGCGGGCAGGATCTGGGCTGGTTCTGGCGGGCGTGGTACTATGAAACCTGGATGCTCGACCAGGCCGTGGAAAGTGTAGAAACCGACCAGGAAACCGGCGAATCCGTTATCACCATTCGCGATCATGGCAAGCTGCCTATGCCTGTGCTGCTCGAAATCACCCTCGATAATGGCGAAGTGATAGAAGAACGCATCTCTCATGAACACTGGCTTAGCGGAAGTGATGTGGCCGAATTTCGTTTGCCGGCCGCCAATATCAGCACGGTGGAAATTGATCCGCAGCAGTATTTTCCTGATGCCGACCGCCTCAATAATACCTGGACAGCCACCGATTAAAAACCGTGCGGAAACGGAAAATACGCCATTAGTTATTAATTAAAAGCGCAGGTCGGATTTTCCCTGTCCGGCCGGCGCTTTTTTTATTTTACAGGATGTTTTTGAAGCTTCCAACCCCATCATTCTATCCCGTTCATTATGCACTCTGATGCTGCCCATCCTCCCATTATTATTGCCGGCGCAGGGCCTACCGGCCTGATGCTCGGCTGCTTTCTGGCGCAAAAAGGCCTGGATTTCAGCATCATAGAGCCGCGATCGCACGTTTCGCAGCACTCCCGCTCTATCGGTATTCATCCGCCTTCTATTCATTTATTTGAGCAAATCGGGCTGCTGCCGCGCCTGCTGGAAGCCGGGAATAAGATTACCACAGGCCGCGCTTTTGTGAATCAGCAGGAAATAGGAGCTATCGATTTTAGCCGGCTGCCACACGAGTACCCTTTTATCCTTACCGTTTCGCAGGAAATCACCGAAACGCTGTTGCAGGCACGGCTGGCCGAGCTCGCCCCCGGCTGCCTGCAGCGCGGACGCAGGGTTACAGGCTTCAGCCAGCCCCCCAAGCATGATGCCGCGGCCCCAATTGAGGTACAGCTCGATGACGGAAGCGTCCGCCCGGCCAGCTATCTGATTGCCTGCGACGGGAAAAACAGCGAACTCAGAGCACAGGCCGGCATTGCCTTTCTCGGCGGCGAATACCCCGATGTATATGTGATGGGCGACTTCGAGGATGGCCTGGCCGCACGTAATGAAGCCCTCGTATTTTTATGTGAAGACGGCCTTGTGGAGTCCTTCCCTCATGGAGTAAATACGCGACGCTGGGTCATAAAAACGAACGCACTTCCTAAAACCCCAAATCCTGAAATGATTGCCCGCGAGGCCCGCCGCCGCACCGGCCTGCAGCCGGATGTTGCCACCAACAGCATGTGCAGCGCTTTCGGCGTGCAGCGGCTGATGGCCGAATCATTTTATAAAAAACGCCTCATTCTCGCCGGCGATGCCGCCCACGTGGTAAGCCCCATTGGCGGGCAGGGCATGAATCTGGGCTGGCTCGACGCGCAGCTGCTCAGCGAGCTGTTCCCCGATATCCTGAACCCGGAAAAGCCCCGGCCCCAACTGCTCAAAAGCTACGAATACCGCCGCAGAAACGCCGCGTACGAAGCCGCTCAGCGCGCCGAATTTAACCTCCGGATGGGCCGCGCCTACTCCGGAAATATCTTCAGTAAAACCCTTAAAACCCTGGCCGTAAAAACCATGCTGTTCCCTCCCGTACAAACGTTTATGCTCAAAAAATTCACCATGCACGGACTCGAATATTAGTTCTGAATTTGCTCATTTCCCCTTCTCCCCTTCTCCCCTCTCCCCTCATATCTTAGACCCAAAGAGTAAAATGGTATATATTTCTTTTTTGTAAACCGG
>JBMCPG010000366.1:0-2673 GCA_048626035.1 Cyclonatronaceae bacterium | reverse complement strand
TGATGGATTTGCCTTCGGCATCTACCACAAACGCGCCCTCCGGAATCTCAACATCGCCGGTCGCGCCCAGGCTGTGAATGCGGTTGCCTTCGACCACAATCGTGCCGTTTTCGATAACGCTGTCGTTTTCGTCCACGGTGATGATGCGGGCGTTGGTGAAGGCTACGAAGCCTTCCGGCGCGTCGCTTTCCAGCTCAAGATCAATATTGAGGCCTTCCTGCTGCCCCAGCGGAAGCGCCTCACTGCGCTCGCCATTAAGGAAATCAAAGGCGTCTTCCAGGCCTACGCTGAAGTATTCCTCGCCCATGGTCCAGTGCAGCTGCTGTCCGTCGTTCGACCAATGCAGACTGATGCCGGCGTCTTCGGCCACGTGCGTTACGGGAATGGCGCTGGTATTGGCATTCAGCTCCACTTCCCGTCCGGCCTGCGGCATGGGCGCGATGTACACTTTGAAAAGCTCATTAAACGCAATCCATTTGTTATCCGGGCTGGGCACGAAATTATTGGCATAGGTTGAGGTGAAATGCGTGCGCTCGTCGTAGCCGTTCATATCCACACTTTTGTAGGCCCGGCTGAGGTAGCCGCCGCCCATGAAAAAAATGCGCTCCCCATCGGCGCTGAAGCGCGCATCCTGTCCGTCGCGCATCACCTCGTGCAGCTCGCCGCCTTCGGAAGGCATCACATAAATCCCCCGCTGATTGGTGAAAGCGTGGCCCTGATGGTTATTTCCGGCTTCCATGCGGAACACCAGCTGCTGCCCGTCGGGCGAAAAGCGTGGTTCACGATAGATGCCTTTTTGTTGGGTGATGCGCTCCGGAGCCGCATCCGGGTTTTGCATATCGAGGCGATGGATCGCCCCCATATCCACATCCGACCAGCTCACAAACACCAAATGATTCCCGTCGGCCGAAAAAGCGGGCTCAAATTCCAGGGCTTCGCCATCGGTAAGGCGCTCGGGCGTGCCGTCAGGGAGCTGCTTTTTCCACAAATAGCCCGCCGCGTTGAAAATCAGGGTTTCACCGTCGGGCGAGGTTATGGCATGGCGAATGGCTTTGACGGTGAAGCGCTCCGGCGCGGGATCCTGCTCAAAGCGCACGGCCTCGGCAAAAGTATGCGTGGCGTTTACCTCAAACGGAATTTCCTGAAGCTCGAGGCTTTCCACGTCCAGCCGGTGCAGCTTGCCCTGTGCCCAGAAGACGATTTCTTCGCCGTCGGGCATCCAGCTCATATTGGTGTAGGGGCCGAAAATGGCCCAGGCTTCCTGCTGATCCTTGCTGAGGCCGTCGAATACGGGATATTCCTGCCCGCTTTCCAGTTCGCGTATGTACAGCACCGTTTTTGTGCGCACGCGGCGGACAAAGGCCAGTTTCTCGCCATCCGGGGAAACGGTGGGCGTCATCGCCCCGCCCGGCCCGCCGGTGATGCGCTCGGTCTCGCCGGTTTCACGGTCGTAGCGGTTAATCACATAAATCTGGCTGTTCGGATCTTTGTTATACTGAAACATGCCGCCGGGATACACATCCTGACTGTAATACACATAACGGCCGTCGGGCGAGATATTTGGCTGTCCCAAATCCTGCTGATCGTTCATGCGCTCGACCAATTGAATGCCGGAGCCGCCCGTAAGATGATACAGCCAAAGCTCGCCGGCGCCCAGCGAGCGCGTGGACGTAAAATGCTTTCGTGCGATGATATAATCGCCGTCGGGCGACCAGTCTGCGTTGTTAAGCAGTCGGAAATCTTCTTCAGTGATCTGCCGGGCATCGGAGCCATCACGCTGCATCACCCAGATGTTATCGCCGCCACCGGCATCGCTGGTGAAGGAAATCTGCTCGCCATCAGGACTGAAACGCGGCTGAATCTCATAGGCCGGGCCGCTGCGCAAAGCGGTTGCTTCGCCGCCGGAAACCGGCATGATGTAGATATTGCCCAGCATGTCAAAGACGATGTGCTCACCGTCGGGGCTGACATCCAGGTTCATCCAGGTGCCTTCGTCGGTGGTGTAGCTCATTTCCTGCGTGGGCCAGTTTTCCCACTGTTCGCCCCCGACCTGCCATTCGGCATCGTCGGCCGGACGCCAGACGTCGCGTTCCTGTTGTACTTGTGCGCTGGCGCCGCATCCGGCCAGCAGCAGGCCCAGCAAAAGCGTAGCTAAACTCTTCATAAATTTCATCATCGTTAGTTTTTAGATAGCAAATAAAAAGAAGGCTGGAAAGCTATTTTCCTGAACCTTCGGCGTCCACTCTGTTGATGCCGTCACGCATCGTTGAAGCATTGCAAAATAGCAAAGCCCGCTGAATTATGAAGGGGGCGAAAATCGTGGCGTTACACTGAAAAATGTATCCATTGGGGAAAAAACGTGTCGGGCTTCGGGGTCATCATACCGCATAAAAAAAGCGGCTCCGGTATAATCGGAGCCGCTTTTTAATTTTAGCTTAAAGCAAAAGGAAGCTAAACCTTACTTCACAAGCATCATCTTGTTGGTAGCGGTGAAGTTACCTGCCGTCATGCGGTACAGGTAGATGCCGCTGGAAAGATTAGCGGCGTCGAAGCTGGCGCGGTGGGTTCCGGCGCTCATGCTGCCGTTTACCAGCGTAGCTACGCGCTGCCCCTGCATATTGAAGACCTCAAGCGTTACATCAGAAGCTTCCGGTACGGAAAATTCGATGCTGG
>JBMCPG010000365.1:0-2677 GCA_048626035.1 Cyclonatronaceae bacterium | reverse complement strand
CTGGAGGTCAGCTTTTTAGAACATGATTTCTTCGATAGCGCCTGGCCGCACGATACGTTCCCTGCTCCTTTCGATATTATTACGGCTAACCCGCCATATATCCCACAGCACGAGCGCGCTACTATCGAAGAGCAGGTAAAATCTTATGAGCCCGCCATCGCTTTGTTCTACCCCGATGTTGCTCAGGTCTATCGCGCCATTGCTGCGTTTGCCGGAAAGAACCTGGCCCAAAACGGAGCTATGTATGTCGAAATTCATGAAGACCTTTCCGGCATTATTACAGATATATTTGCCCAAGCCGGCTTCTCGCAAGAGCTTATAAACGACTATTCCGGCAAGCCACGGTTTATTCACGCTTCACACATATAGCAATATGTGCTTAATGTGGATAACTTGTGGATAACTATTATTGGCCTGGCCTCAGGTAAGCGCTGTTGGGGCCAAATTGTGTGTAGAAGGCATTCAGCAGCTGTCAAGAGAGAAAATGTTAAACTTTAAAAAAATTAATAAATTATTGTTTATTATGAATATAGCATTTATTTATGAATGTGGATAACTTCCTGCGCACCCGGTTAACCTGCTTTGACTTAGACAGAATAATTACGCATCTTTGATGTTCAAAAATTACCCTCCGAAAATGCAGAATGTGGATAACTTTTGCGAGCAGATATAAAACAAGCAAAATACCGAAGTTTTTCATACTGCATTCTTAATACTTCTTAAAGAGCCGAAAGCAATCGATGCTGTGCTGCAAGCGTGAAAGCATCCGTTGTTTTGCGGCCCTTTGTGTCTTTAAAACGGGGGTAAATAGCTCAAGAAGGTTGCCGGTTGTTCTCCTGCAGCTCCGAAAATCCGCCTGCCTCCGGTACCGGGTATGGATGTTAAATGCAGCGGCTTCCGGCAGTTCCATCAATCCTCATCATATCATATTAGAAGGTTTTCAGAGCAGTGTCGCAACAGGACGTAACCATCATATCGAAAGAGCTGGCCCGGGTAAAGTGGCAGGAGTGTCTGGCAATTATCCAGAAGCGGGTGAATGCGCAAAAATTTTCGGCATGGTTCGAGCCTGTAAAGCCTTTGCGGATGGAAGGCAAAACGCTTACGATTCAGGTGCCCTCACAATTTTGGTACGAATGGCTCGAAGAGCACTACTATAGTATTTTGCGCTCTACCATCACCAAGGTTATTGGCAAGGACGGCAAGCTTCAATATTCTATTAAGGTAGAACAAAAGCCGGAAGACGAGCAGCAGGCCAGCGATCGTGCAGATGCCCGCCAGGCCCAGCAGCAGCTTTCCCCGGCCCGCCCGCACGTGCCGCCGGGGCATCAAAATGGCCAGAATTATCGGCGCGGAAGCGGGTTTTCTGCTTCCGAAAACGATGCCGGCCAGCAGCGCCGCCGCAGCCAGGCCGGCGGCGGAATCCCTTCCTACCGGCCCAATCAGATCCAGAACCCGTTTGTTATTCCCGGCATCCAGAAACGCCAGCTTAATTCCAACCTCAATACAAAATACGTTTTTGACCGCTTTATCGAGGGGGACTGCAACCGGCTGGCCCGCTCCGCCGCGATGGCAATTGCCGAAAAACCGGGTAAAAATTCGTTTAATCCGTTTTTTATTTATGGCGGCACCGGCTTGGGCAAAACCCACCTCACACAAAGCATTGGCAACAAAATACGGGCCGATTTCAAGGATGAGAAAAACATCATGTACACCACATCCGACGATTTCACCAACGAGTTTGTCCATGCCATACGCAATAACCGTGCAGACGAGTTTTACAGCCTCTACCGCAGCATAGATGTGCTCATTATCGACGATATTCAGTTTTTTAGCGGCAAAGAAAAGACGCAGGAAGAGTTCTTCCATATCTTTAACTCGCTGCATCAGGAGGGCAAACAAATTATCCTGACCAGCGACCGGGCGCCCAAGGATATTCCGGATATTGAAGATCGCCTTATCTCGCGCTTTAACTGGGGGCTGAATGCAGATTTGCAGCTCCCCGATTATGAAACCCGCTACGCTATTCTGGAGCGCAAAGCCATGGATAATAACATCGAGCTCGATGCGCAGGTGCTCGAGTTTATCGCCGCCAACTTTAAATCGAACGTGCGCGATCTTGAAGGCGCGGTAATTAAACTGCTGGCCTCCTCCTCGCTCGAGCATGAAGATACCATCGATCTGGCGCTGGCTAAACGCACGCTTAAAGACTTGGTGCGCGACGACCGGCGGCAGCTCACCACCGAAAGCATTCAGGAATATGTGTGCGATTATTATGGCTTTTCTTCTAACCGGCTGCGCGAAAAGACCCGTAAACAGGAAGTTGTAGAGGCGCGGCAGGTAGCTATGTATTTATCGAAAAAATACACGAAATCCAGTCTTAAAACCATCGGCCTTCAGTTTGGCGGGCGCGATCATTCTACCGTTATACATGCGGTTTCTACCGTAGAGCACAGGGTCCTTTCCAGCACGAAGCTGGCCAAAACCGTGGCTGAACTGGAGCAAAAAATAGAACTTTCCAGCTTATGAGCGGGTTTTTGAACAGTATTTCTCCTCTTTTTTTCTAACATTGCAGTGCTATGGGCCAGCTTCTTCTTAAAAACCTTCGCTTTCGCAGCAAGCACGGGCACTTCGATTTTGAGCGCGAAATTACGGCTAATACCTTCACCATTGATGCCGT
>JBMCPG010000364.1:0-2689 GCA_048626035.1 Cyclonatronaceae bacterium | reverse complement strand
ATCAGTATGCCATAGACCATAGCGCCGGGCAGGAACGACCATTTTCGAATCATGCCCCAGACGTTATGGCGTGCAAACCTATCCGGCCGGGCCATAAGCCAGTTAAACTCAAAGCCCCGCAGCCCGAAGTAGTGCTGTTGCAAGCCATAGAGTGCGGCCAGGAACGCAATGCCCATCCAGAACGCGAGTATAATCCATAAAAAACGCACGCTGTCCACGGCGTATAAAAAAACAAAATAGACGAGCATGATGAGCGCATAGCTGCGCACCGTGTAGAGCCAGGCCATGCGGGAAGCCGCATTCGGGTTTAGTAGCTGTAATGCGGCGTAGGCCACCCAAATTAGCAGCAGATACGCGACCGGATTCCGGGCTAAAGGCAGCGTTCCATCTTTATTTACAAACTTGAGAAACAGCCCGAAAAGCAATGCTATGGTAACAACATCAAAGGAAAGGCCGTAGGGAATGCCCGGGTATAGCTTGGCCAGCGAGAGGATGAAAAACTGCAGCAGCATGAGCATAATCAGGCCGAACTGCAGGTTAAATATACAGCCTATAAATATTGGAAGGCCCAGAATGCCGACGGCGATGACGGCCATCATGGCGATGTCAAAAATACCGCCGGCAATGCCTATGGCAATGGCAACAAGGCTTAGCATACTGAGTGCAAACGCACTGTACATACGCTGCCGCACTGTTTTATCATACACCCATGCTCCCGGCTTCTCCCGGAAACGCGTTCCGGGAGCGGCTTGTGAAGCTTTGGTATGCAGAAAAAAACTGTTCATGATGCGGGCGGCTGGGCTCTGCTCAAATCAGGGGGAATTACAGAAAAACGATTTTCAAAAAGATGAAGCCAAGCAGGCCCCAGCTCATGGCCAGGGCTACCGTTTTCCGGAGGCGGTCGAGCGGGGTAAGATGGGCATCGGGATCGGTTTCGTGTTCGCCTGCACGGCCTTGAGGTTCAATAAGCATAATAAAGGGGAAATGAGATTCAGGTTTTAGTGCCGAATTCGTGCAGCACCTGGTCTATATTCAGTTTTTTCTCGTGGGCCGTTTCCATAAACGAGGTGTTGGCCTGCCGCAGATTTAGCATGGCCATTACCTGGCGGAGCACAAACCAGGGAATAAGGCCAAGGGCTTTCCAAATGCGAAAATCGGCCCGGGCAGCGGCTAAAGAAGCTATAAAATTCAGCAGGAAAAGCAGCGTGGCTCCGCTCATATAGGGAGCAAAAGCGGGCGTAATAAACCAGCTTAAAACGCTTAACAACAGCCCGGCAAGCCCCAGCAAAAACAGCGGCGGGGTGGAAATCATCAGGCCAAAAAGGAAGGCGTTGGAAGAAAGCCTGCGCAAGCCAAAGCCAGCAAGCCCAAGCGCTTCACGGAAATACCCGAACCAGGAATTAATCCATCGGGTGCGCTGTCGCTGAATTTGTGCACCGCTGGCTACTTTTTCATCATATACCAGCCCCCGGGAGGCGTAAGCGATAATATATTCGGCCTTGATGAGTTCGTTTTGCAGGATTTTATCTTCGGCCACAATTACTTCTCCTTCGGCAAACTGCCGGATGGTTTTTTCGAGCAGTTGTTTGTAAAGCTGCGTATTAATGGCCATTCCGGAGCCGGCTATGGTTGCTGAGCTGCCCAGGCGAAAGGGCGCAAGCCGCTGGGAAATATGATAATAGGTTTCGCTGGCGGCATCGAGACAGGCGTAAGCGGTGTTCAGGTTTTTAGCCGTGCGCCGGGCTTGTATTGCCTGGAAACCGAGTTGTGCAAAGTAGTTCATTTCCGATAAGAGCTGCGGGTGGCCGAGATTATCGGGATCAAAAACGAGGGTGTAAGGCAGCGTTTCGGCTGGAATCTGCTGCAGGGCTGTCAGGAGAGATTGTACTTTAGAATCCAGGGGTTTTTCGGGGTAAATGAGCGTTAGCTTATCGTGCTGCAAATCTTCTTCTGCGGGGCTGCAGCGGTCGGCAACTACATAAATATGGTAGTTTTCGTACTGCTGTTTCAGCAGCGAATCGACCAGCAAAAAGGCGAACTCTTTTTCTTTGTAGGCGGTAATAACGCAGGCAAAGCCAGCTTCGGCCGGGGCCGCCGCCGCCGGCTGTGCCCCGGCCGAGGCTTTTACCACCTCTTCCGGCGGCATAGCAAACAGCAGTGCGGCTGCGTTATACAGCAGAGGCAGAAGCAAATATGCCGTGCATACAAGCTGTAAAAGCAAGCTGCCCGCAGCTATGATGTCGAAAAGAACGGTCATGTCAAAAATGGAAAAGTGTGGTAGAATAAAACGCCGGCTGGCCTGTATTACGATGCCGTTTTTGAGTCCTCTTTTTTGCTGCTAAATTTCATGGCTTTCTCCCGGCGAAAAGCGCCCTTCACATTGCCGCGGATGATTTCTTTAAACGCCCGCCGCACAGCATTACGGTTTTTATCCAGCTCTCCATAAATATGCTCCATTTCGCCAACATCTACTTTATTCAGGATAGTGCCCTTAAACGAAGCTTTTGCGTCGTTGAGTTCTGAAATGACGCTTTTATCTACCCCGTTGATAACATCAAGAGCGGAAAAAACCACGCTTACCGAATCTACGAAGGGCAGTAATTCGCGGGCATTATTTTCTTTAATAAGCGGCGTAGAGTCTATAATAACAAGGTCATAATCTTCGACTACACGATCCATGGCTTCCCTG
>JBMCPG010000363.1:0-2697 GCA_048626035.1 Cyclonatronaceae bacterium | reverse complement strand
AATAAGAAAAAGTGAAGCCAGGCGGCAAACATTTAAAGCGTTTCGTTTTTATGTAAGGCGGGGGACGACGGCTCTGCAGAAGGCGCGTCCCTTTTGGCCGGAACATAACCTTGTTTAGCGGGATCAACGTATTTTTCGGCAGAAATTTTACGAATAAACTTAGATTTGATAACGCTTTTGAAGATGTCGGCGATGGCGGCCAGCGTTACCCAGCTTTCCTGCATCATACTTCGCTGGGGTAAAAGCTCATCAAAAAGCTCCTGATGCCATGGATCTCTGAAATACCGCATTATTTCATCTTCCTCAGGCTCTACCACATAATCAACATTGTCTTTCCATTCGTAATTCATGGTAAACAGCTGCGGATGTGTGCGCTGCATAATTTTATATCCCCAGGACTGATACTGGAAATAATGCTGGAAAACCTTCCCAAAATCATGGCTCAGCTGGAATTGAACCCGCTCTTTGCTAACCAAATAAATGGTATCGTGCAAATCCAGCAGCAGCCATTTATGCGTGGCTTTTGGAACCAAAAACTCGCCCAATAGTGAAGGCGTTTCAATATAGCCTCTTTTAGCCACCCGGCACATCTCGTTGATAAACACGGCGGGGTCTTCGGCATGTTCGAGCACATGGGCGCATATAATATAATCGAAACTTTTGTCTTCAAACGGCATGTGCTCGCCATCAGCTTGTACCAGCTTCTGATGTTTAAACATACGAACCGTTCCGGCACGATGGAGATCGCTTTCAATAAATTTATCGACCAGCACATTTGCGCGTGGATGCGGATTGTTGCCGCTGCCGACATCCAGCACCTTGTCGTTTTTATTGATATTCAGCTTATAGCGGGATAGCGGTGAACCAATTTTCATAGCTTTTGAGAGCTTGAGCCTTTGTTAGCAGGTGCAAAGTAGGGAGACTATAGCTTATTTTTTACTGTTTGGTTTTTGTGATATTACACAAGCACGTGATTGCTGGCAGTTTTCAGGTGCCGGCGCAGTCCAATGGAATAGCTTTTAAGAACAAAAGTATAGGGGCATTTTCTTACGGCCTATATCTTATCATAGCTATTAAAATATCAAATATTTATCTTTTACAAAACTGCTATTTATGCAAGCTGATGCCGCCCCCGGCTGGCTTCAGTTTTCGGCGTTGTCGGCAATTTCCTGAAGCTTGCGCAGATTGTCTTCCAGCTTCAGGGCTTCAATCACCTGGTCTAAATCTCCTTTCATGAAATCATCTAAATTATAAATCGTCAGGTTGATGCGATGGTCGGTCATGCGGCCCTGCGGGAAGTTATAGGTGCGGATTTTCGCGCTGCGGTCGCCCGTCGAAACCTGGTTTTTGCGCTCGCTGGCGCGTTCAGATTGTTTGGCTTCAAGCTCGGCTTCATACAATTTGGTGCGCAGCATGGTCATGGCTTTGGCCCGGTTTTTATGCTGCGAGCGTTCCTCCTGGGAGCCTACTACGATGCCGCTGGGTTTATGCCGGATGCGCACCGCCGAGTCGGTGGTGTTAACGTGCTGACCGCCCGCCCCGCTGGCCCGGAAAGCTTCAAATTCCAGATCCGCCGGATTGATGTGAATATCCACTTCCTCTGCTTCCGGAAGCACGGCTACCGTTGCGGCCGAAGTATGGACCCGCCCCTGCGATTCGGTTTCCGGTACGCGCTGCACGCGATGCACCCCGCTTTCCCATTTCATATTGGCGAAAATTTCGCTGCCCCGGAGCAGGAACACAATTTCCTTAAAGCCGCCTTTCGGGGCATTAGAAAAATCTACGGTTTCCAGCTTCCAGCCTTTGGAATCGGCATAGCGGCGGTACATATCGAATAAATCGCCGGCAAAAATGGCGGCCTCATCGCCTCCCGTCCCGGCTCTGATTTCCACCACGGCGTTGCGGCTGTCGTCGGGATCCTTGGGAATCAGCATCATTTTGAGCTCGTTTTCCAGCTTTTCGGTCTGCTTTTCCAGCTCGGATATTTCCTGGGCGGCCATCTCCTGCATCTCTTTATCCTGCTCCGATGCCATCATTTCTCTGGTTTCCCGCAGGCTTTCCTGTAGCTCCTGCCAGCGTTCGTAGGCATCCACGACTTCTTTGAGATCGCTGTGTTCTTTGCTAAGGGCGGCAAAACGCGCCTGATTGCCGTAAATTTCAGGATCGCTGAGGGCCGTGGTAAGTTCGTGATAGCGGGAGGTGAGCTGTTCGAGCTTGGATTCGATGTTCATGGATGGGGCTGAATTAGAAATTTGGTATCTTGCAAAAATACAAATTTTACGCCTTACAACACGAATAAAGAACCTCCTATGAGCCATCCTTTTGCATTATCCTCCCGTTTTAAACTTGGTATAATTGGCGGCGGGCAGCTCGCCCGCATGACCGCCTACGAGGCCTTCCGCTACGGTATTCAAGTCGGCGCGGTATGTCAGCCCTCGGGCAAAGACCCCATGGAAGAAGTTACCCCGCATGTGTTTCGGGGCGGCGTTTCTGATGTTGATACCATAAAAAAACTCGCCGACTGGGCCGATGTCATCACTCTTGAAAATGAATTTCTGGATGCGGCCGTGCTGGCCCGGGTGCAGGAAGAAACCGGCACGCCCGTATTCCCATCGCCGGAAACCTTCCGGCTGATCGAAAACAAGCGCATCGAAAAAGAAACCTTCCGCGATGCCGGCATCCCCGTCGCTGATTTTT
>JBMCPG010000362.1:0-2709 GCA_048626035.1 Cyclonatronaceae bacterium | reverse complement strand
AGAGTTATTTTCGGTACGCCGCAGCCTCTACACGCCCGTAGAGCCCGATACGCTGTTAGATGATTTCATCATTTCGCTGCGGGTGGCATCCCAGGGATATCGCGTGGCCTATGCTCCGGATGCCTTTGCAAGTGAGCGCCCCTCGGCCGATACCAGCGCCGAAATGAAGCGGAAAGTACGTATCTCTGCGGGCGGACTACAGTCTATTGTGCGCCTGCGCCACTTGTTGAACCCTTTCGGGCAATTCCGCCTGTGGTTTCAATACGTATCTCATCGCGTACTCCGCTGGACCCTCGCCCCGCTTATGCTGCCGATGCTTCTGCTTTTTAACCTGCTTCTCGTTTTTTTTACCGATCCGGCCGCCTACAGCCTGCCGGCCGCAAGCTATGAGCTCTTGTTAGCCATACAGATAGTCTTTTACAGCCTCGCCTTTGGCGGCTATCTTCTTGAAAAGAAAAAAATGCGGGCAAAATTACTTTTTGTCCCCTTTTATTTTACCTTCATGAATATATCGGTATTTATGGGGCTCAGACGTTTTTTAAAAGGTTCGCAGACGGTTATCTGGGAACGGGCAGAACGGGCCAAATAGCGGTATGTAGTTCAGCATTCCGGCAGCCAGGCTGTCTGATGCAACATAGCAGTATTCCTCAATCTCATCCGGAAGCAACCACACGATTTTATTTAGTGAATGAACTGTATAATAGTAGATGATGAACAAATTTCGCGGGATATCCTGGCGAAACTAATTCACAAAACAAGCAACCTGAATTTGATGGGGAGCTGCGAAAGCGCCGTAGAGGCGCTCGAGCTCATGCGTCAAAAATCGGTAGATTTAATTTTTTTAGACGTCGAAATGCCCGAACTCAGCGGCATTGAGTTTCTGAGCGCTATCAACCAAAAGCCGCTCATCATTTTTGTCACGTCTAAAGAAATGTATGCCGTAGAGGCTTTTGAGCACGATGCCGTAGATTACTTGCTCAAACCACTGAATTATCCCCGCTTTGCCCGCGCCGTCTCCAAAGCACGAGATATCTTTGAAAGCCGGCAAACCGTACAGAACGGAATGACCAACCTGTTTGTGAAAAAAGATAATCAGTTGGTGAAAATACGTTTCTCGGAAATTCTCTTCATTGAGGCCGCCGCCGACTATATGATTATCTTCACCCAGAGCGGGCGGTTTATGGTGAATATCACCATGAAAGCTCTGAACGAGCGCCTGCCCGAGCGGGACTTTATACGCGTACACCGCACCTACACGGTCCGCCGCGATAAAATCGATTCTATGGAAGATAACGCCGTTTCGGTAGGCGGGCGCAAAATCCCAATCGGAGGCTCGTATAAAAATAAGCTGTATAAATCGCTTAACTTGCTTTAGCCTTCATTTTTTCAGGGCTTTTGCAAACCGCAACTTTTGCTTATACCTATTTCCTGCCCATGCTCCCACAGCCCGACTTTGCAATTATCGGAGCCGGTAAATCCGGAACAACCGCGCTTCACAAATATCTGCAGCAGCATCCACAAATTTTTATTCCCGAGCATAAGGATCCCTCCTATCTGGCCGTGATGCAAGAAACCCCCGTAGCGCCGGAGGACGATCCACAAGGCTTTCATCATCATCCCTATGCTATTTATGATGAAGCCGCCTACCTGGCTCTGTTCGAACCCGCAGGAGCTGAACAACTTACCGGAGACGTATCCACGATGTATTTATACCATCCCGATGCGGCTGAAAATATTCGCCGGCACCGTCCCGGGCTCAAACTAATATGCATTTTACGGAATCCGGCAGACCGGCTGTTTTCCCGTTATCTGCACCTGGCGCGCGACCGGCGGGACCATGAAACGCCGCTCGACCAGCTTTTCGACCGGGATTCTGTTTGGTGGCACCGGGATGATCTCATCCGTGAAGGGCGTTTTTACGAGCACCTCAAGCGCTATTACGACCGCTTCGGGCGGGAGCAAATTAAAGTTTTTTTATATGATGATCTCAAAGCCGACGAACAGGGCTTATTGCGCGATATATGGGATTTTCTGGGCGTAGATGCCAGCTTTACGCCCGAGACAGAAATCCGGTTTAACCAATCGGGCGTCATCAAACATGCCTGGAAAGACTATCTTATAGGCCACCCGAGCCTGTTGCGGCGTTCGGTAGAAGCGGTTGCTCCCGGCATTGTAGATCGCATGCGCAAACATCCGGGGCTACAGCGCATGGTCTCGCGAATGCGAGCCGGAAACCTGGAGCGGCCAGATTTTGACCCGGCCTTGCGACAGCGCATCACCGACGAAATATACCGCGAAGATATTACTAAGCTACAGACGCTTATCGGCAGGGATCTTTCGCACTGGCTTGGGAAATAGCAGCTTTCAAAATTGCCGCGCTTCTCTTGTGCTATCCGCTAAAAGCAGCAACTGGTCGAGTCATAAACCGGCTTAATCGATTTTAAGTTGAACGCCTGGGGATAAACGACGCATATTGGCTTCGGTAATTACCTTTAACCGGCAACTCATTTGCTTTATTTTTGGCATATAATGAGCTTTTAGCACCTGCAAAAAAAGCTATTTTATAGCATAAATATACCACCTGAGCTGTATAAATTTGCACTAATTTACTCTTTCCGGCAGCTTTTAAGATAGCACCTCCTTGCCTTCTTATACTATATTCCTTAGCTCTTTACTATGAATTGTCTGATCGTTGACGATGAACAAATA
>JBMCPG010000361.1:0-2712 GCA_048626035.1 Cyclonatronaceae bacterium | reverse complement strand
TGAAGGCCTCGTCGTAGGTTTCATTTTCGAGATCGGCCAGGATATACCACCACAGCTCCAGCCCGTTCCAGAAATGGCCAAGCGGATGCTCGGGCTGCTGCTCCAGCCAGGGGGAGAGAACGGCACGGGAGGCCTCCGGCTCTTGATTATAAATGAGCTGAATCGCCTGCCGGGCGGTTGGAATAAAGGCTTCATCTTCCAGCCAATAGCCGGTTTCATCGGCGGCGGATTGCCCCTGCGAGGGAGCTGCGCTCAGGGAAAGCAGCAGGTAAAATAGTGCGATGCAGGCAGAAAAGCGGAGCAGTATAACCATCATAAATGAAGGCAAAAAGGCTGAAATTACCGGAACGGCGGGAAGTTGGAACACGGGGCTCCCCAGCAAAGCAACATGCGGGTTGCCCTATAAATTATGGCTGAGATAATAGGCCTCGAGCCATTCAACGGTTTTATCGATGAGCGTACTAAAGTGTTCGGGCACATCATCTTCGTTCCATGGATGCGATACGCCAAAAGTATGATCGGCTCCGTTTATGATGATGCGCTCTTTTTCGCGGCTTTTGCACATTTGCCAAAGCATTTGGGAATTATTCATAGGAACGGCTTTATCTGCCGTTCCATGGATAAAGCAGCAAGGAACCATCAGGCTTTGCACGCGCTTAAGAGCAACAAGGCGGTTGGCGTTCTGGATTAAATCGTCATAAACTTTCCGATGGATGCGCATGAGCTGGCCGGTGCGGGTGTTTTCGATTTCGGTATAGCCCTGTGTTTCCCAGTCTTTTTTCATTTTATCGGAAAATTGCCGGGTATAATCGGCTACGCTGGCCCAGGTAATAAGCGTGCTCACTTCGGGAAACTCGGCGGCGGCTACCACGGCAGTGTGCCCGCCCCGCGAATGCCCGATAATGGCGACTTCATCAGTAGCCAGAGTCGCTGAATTGGTGCGGATTTTCTGCATTTGCACCGCATCGATCACCGAACGCACGTCTTCTAAATCCTGGGTAAAGGTTTCCTCGGCGAACAAATCCAGCTCTTCGAACGTATCGGCATGGCCTTTAACGCCGTTGCGCGAAAAGTTGAAGGCAATAACCGCGCAGCCGCTGCGGGCAATTTCAAAGAAAGCATCCGGAAATGCCCCCCATTCCTTAAAGCCCTTAAAGCCATGTAAAAAAAGGACTACCGGCAGGGAGCTGACGGCGTTGGAGGGCAGGTACATATCATACACAATAGGCAGGCCCTCAGAAGATTCTATAAATCCGGATTCTTTTTTGATGGAGCTGTATTTCATAAGTCTAAACTTTTTTTGTCTAATAGTTTGGTGAGTTGCCGCAGCTCATTAATTTCTTTTCGGGAGAGCAGGCGCCACTTGCCCATACGCAGGTCGCCGAGGCTTAAATTTGCGTAAGTTGTGCGCTTCAGGTTGATGACTTCGGCGCCAACGGCTTCTATCATGCGTTTAACCTGATGGTTACGCCCTTCTATAATAGACAATCGTACGACATTTGCAAGTACGGGATGCCGGTCGAGGCGGTAGGCCCGGGCCGGGCCGTCTTCCAGGGTTACGCCCTGGCGGAGCTGGCCAAGTTGCTCATCACTAAGCGTTATATTTGTTTCTACCTGGTAAACTTTGCGTATACTGTAGCTGGGATGCATCAGTCGGTGGGAGAGCTCCCCGTCGTTGGTGAGCAGCAGCAGGCCGGTGGTATTGCGATCGAGCCGGCCAACGGGATAAACCCGCTTGCCGGTAGCTTTTTCTACTACGTCGAGCACCGTACGCCGGTCGCGTTCATCATCGGTCGTAGAAATTGCGTTTTTGGGCTTATTGAGCAAGATATAGACGTATTCCTCAGGCTTAATTTCCTGCTGCTTTACCTTCACACGGTCGCTGGGCTTTACTTTAATACCCATTTCCTTTACGACCTGCCCGTTTACTTCTACTTCTCCGTTTTGGATGAGGGTATCGGCTTCGCGGCGCGAGCAAATCCCGGCGGCTGCGATGTATTTATTGAGCCGCACGGGCTCGTTATCTTTGCCCGGCTGGTAGGCGGGGCGGGTTTCCTGCTCGCGGACTTGTTCCTGGTGTTGTTCGACTACTTTTTTGCGTTCGCGCTCTAAAGATTTACGCGAATAAGCATTAGGCCGGGCCTGAGACGTCTTTTTTTTCTTTTTTCTGGACATAAAGGTAAGGAAGGGTAAAACGGTCGAATCAGGCCGGGGGGCGGCCTGTACTACAGTCTGAGTGGTTAAAGGAGGACAGCGGCAAACCGGATTTATCGGAATACTTCTATGCGCTCGATTAGCATAGGGCTTATCGGATGATTCTGCAAGCGCGGATTATCGGTATGCGTAGGCGTTTCGGCGATGGTATCTACGACTTCCAGGCCGTTTGTTACTTCACCAAAAACCGTATATTCGTTGTTGAGCCGGGGCGTATCGGCATGCATAATAAAAAATTGCGAGCCCGCACCTTCGCTTTTATCGGCTACACGGGCCATAGAAAGCACGCCGCGCCGGTGGTTGATCTCATTAAACTCGTGAGGAATAGCGCTGATTGGCCCGCCTTGTCCCATGCTGAGTTTATCGCCCGAGCGGCTATTGGGGTCGCCGCCCTGAATCATAAACCCGGGAATAACGCGATGGAAACGGGCGCCATCATAATAACCGCTTTCGGCACGTGCAACAAAATTGAACACATGCAAAGGCGCGGCCTCCGGG
>JBMCPG010000360.1:0-2732 GCA_048626035.1 Cyclonatronaceae bacterium | reverse complement strand
GATAAGATTGCCCAAAGACCAACCGAGTGGCCAGAACTCAACTTAACCCAAAAATAGATGAAAATAGCAAAAAAACATTCTCATCTTAATGGTGAAGAATATTTGATAGTTCATCATAATGATCTATATCAAGAAATACAAAGTACTATTTCATCAATCGATGCTGATACATGTCGTACTAAAATAAGCAAGGAAATCAAAAAAAAAGGTAATAAACTTCTATCGCCTGTAGAACTTAACCATACTTTCAAGACTGAATTTAGCAAAAGAGGCTGGACGGAAAGTAGATATAATTATTATATAACTCTTGATCGCGAGTTAATGGAAAGATCAATATTATTACCTGCTAATGAACAAAAAGAATTTTTAACTCAAAATGGTGAAAAACATCCACTTTATAGCTACAACCAAACTGATTTTGTAAAAAATAAAATTGCTGTCGAAGTACAATTTGGCAAATATGCATTTGTAGCTTTTGATCTTTTCGTAAAACACATGCTTTTTTATTCAGGTGGCGTCATAAACATAGGCATTGAAATACTACCTACAAAAAGTATGCAGCAGGAAATGAGCAGCGGCGTAGCGTATTATGAGGGTGAAGTTTACAACGTAATGAGGCAAGGTCGAAACAGCCCACCCGTTCCACTGCTTATTTTAGGTATCGAGCCGTAGCTTTTTAGTATCATGTACCCGTTTTTATAACAAAAATTGTACTTTTTTATCTTACCCAAAAACCATTCTTCTAATCTATGATGTGTTTATTGCGCTCCTTTCGGAGCCGTGCGGCCGGCCTTTCGGGGCTCTTTATGACGTTCTTTTTACTTTTGCCGGCTGGCCTCCGGGCCCAGGAAAACGACAATGATATGGAACTTCCGGAAGGGGGAGAGGAGGGCATAAGCCTGCTGGAATTGCTCTTGCAGGGAGGATTTGTGATGATCCCCATTTTACTGCTTTCTCTTATAGCTATTTATGTGATTGCTGAGCGATGGCGCTTCCTCAAAAATGCTTCTATGGAGCCGGAAGCTTTCCTGCAATCGGTAGAAAACATGCTGCGTTCCGGCGATACAAAAGCCGCCTTACAGCATTGCCAGCAGGTCGATAAGCCCTTAGGCCGCATCCTCAAACAAGGCATTGAGCGCCTCGGCAGGCCTATTTCCGATATCGAGGAAGCCATTAAAAATGGGGGCAAGCGCGAAATATTTATGCTGGAAAAACGCATGGACTGGCTGGCTACCATTGCCGGCGTTGCCCCGCTTATCGGCTTTCTGGGCACGGTAACCGGCATGATTCAGGCCTTCATGCAAATTCAGTCGCTGCGCGGAAACGTGAACCCGAGCGTGCTGGCCGGCGGCATCTGGGAAGCGCTCATCACCACGGCGGCCGGGCTGGCGGTGGGCATCTTTGCCTACTTTTTCTATAACTATCTGCTCAGCCGCATCAATCGCATGATTTTTGAGCTGGAGATGGCCACCACCGAATTTATTGAGCTGCTTCAGAAGCCATCACCTAAAAAATAAAGCGCCGGAGGCGCAACGCGCATGAATTTCAGGCCGGAATCGGACACAAAAAAGCCTATGTCGCTGTTCACGCTCTCGTCGCTGACCGACATCGTGCTGCTGCTGCTTATTTTCTTTTTGCTCACCTCCTCGTTTGTAACCAACTACGGCATCCGCGTGAATGTGCCCAAAGCCGAAAGCAGCGCGCAGGTGGAGCAGCAGCATATAAATGTGGCCATAACCCCCGAAGGCGATTTTTTTGTAGATGGCGAGCAAATTGCCCGAGAGCAGCTTGGGGGGCATCTTCGCCAGCAGGTGCAGCAGAATCCCAACGCATCTGTTGTAATACGTGCCGACAAAGATGCCATCGTGGATGATGCCGTGCATGTCATGAATATTGCTCAGGCGCTCAACGTAACGGTACTTATGGCCGCCGAACGTACGTTCAGGTAACACGCCCTTTTTAATTTTACGCCCGTGTTATGAAACCGACCCCTAAAAACATCACCGACGAGCAACGCTTTGGTATAACCGTGAGCGTAGCCACGCACCTGGTGCTTCTGCTTATCGCCTGGCTGATTTACAGCACTCCGCAGGAAGAAGAGCGCGTTGCCCTCATGGAAGTAACCCTGGGCGAATTTCAGCAGGCCGCGCCAGCCCAAACCAGCCCTGAGCCGGCCGAAGAGCCGGAAGATACCCCGGAACCAGAGCCGGAGCCGGAACCGGAGCCTACCGAACCAGAACCCGAAACCCCGCCCGAAACCGAGCCGGAAGCACCGGTAGAACTGCCCGAGCAGACCGAACCGGCAATCAGTGATGAAACCATAGAGACGCCCGAAACCGAAGAACCAGACCCCGAAGTGATTCCCGAGCCCGAACCGGAACCCGAACCGGAAGTGGAGCCGGAACCCGAGCCGGAAGAAGAGCCCGAGCCGGAGCGCCGGCGTAATTCTTTGATTGGCGGCGATCCGGAAGAGCGCAGTGAGGAGGAATCTACCGACGATAATACCGGCCGCGATGAAGAAAGCGCCGCCCCGTACAGCCTGGAATGGGAAGGGGATATCAGCCGCGATCCGCAAACGAATCCGTTGCCCGAATATACGGTTGATGTTGAGGCCGTTATTACCGTACGTTTTGCCGTGCGGCCTGATGGCACGGTGGGCAACGTAACGCCGCTGCGCCGCACCGATCCCGATCTGGAAGCCGAAGTGATACGCACCATCCGGTAGTGGCGCT
>JBMCPG010000359.1:0-2736 GCA_048626035.1 Cyclonatronaceae bacterium | reverse complement strand
ACGGCAGAGAGGGGCCGATTTGAAGTGCCATCAAAAAGCAATTCGCTGTCCTGAATAAAGGCCTGCTGCCCGTCTATGGCTCCGCTTTCCTGATAATCGGAATCCATTTCGGTAAGCGCTCCGGTTTCGCGATTAAAACGAAAGCGGCTGCCGTCCAGATCCAGCGTCTGCTCAGCCCTGAAGCTTGAGCTGAGCAATCCGCCGGCGAGCGTTTCATTTTCTATGAGTTGCTCCCAGCGGGGCACAAAATTAAGGATAGCGTCGGTATCATCGCTGATATCATACAGCTCTACGGCAATATCATCGCCGCTCTGATACGCTACGGCCAGCCCATCATCGCTGAAAAATGGGACTTCCGAAGCCGGGGCGACTTCCGTAATGCTTTGATTTTGAATATCGAAGGCCAAGGTGCTTTCATTGCCGGGCAGCAGAATGATGGCTTCCCCGTCCGCATCACTATCGGGGTAGCGCAGCAGATCCGGCGCTTTCGGCCAGGCGTAGCCAAGCGCCCGGGAGTGCGAAAATTCCTGATCCAGTGCGGCTTGATACCACAGAGAGACGTTGCCGGCATCCGTGCGGCGGGCCCGGAACGAAGCGGTTGGCAGGTTGTCGGAAAAATCATACAGCTCGAAATAGCTCGGGCTGCCGGTATTGCTGCGGTTGTCGGGAAAGGTGTCATCGGCAAAGCGATTTTCGTACAGCACGATACGCTCACCGTTGGCGGTTATCACCGTGAAATCGTTGCCGGACCACCAGAAATCGAAAGGCCCGCCGGTCGAGAAGTTGCTGATGCCCTGCGCCGGGCGGCCGAGATCCTGCGCCCCATCGGCTTCCTGCAGCGAAATACCACGGCGATCCACGTTGTTGTTGATGCTGTTGTCCTCAATCCGGTTGCGAATCACCGCTTCATCGATATGCCAGATGAGCATTCCACCGTTGAGCAGGCGGTCCTGGTCGGTTCCGGCAATGCCGTCTTCGCCGATATCGAGCCCGCCGGGAAGACTCCAGTCAAAATTGCTGACATCAATGAGCACGCCAGCCGGCAGGATTTCATCAAAATCGCTCTGGTCGGTCGGGCTGAAGCGCTCTTCTTCGTTATCGAACTGACGGGTTTCAATGCTGCCATCGGGCCGGCGAAAGCTGAGCTGCACACCGTCGCCATCAGGATTGCGATGGCGGTTTTCCACCAGGAAATATTCGTCGGCCGAGATGCGGTGCCGGGCAACCGATGCGGGTTCTCCGAGGCTGACGGCCGGAAGCTGAACCGGTGCTTCATCATCCAGAGAAATATCGAAGCTGCTGTCCCAGCCCATGTAGAGCCGCTCCCAGGCGGAGGGCAAGGGCGGAAACAAGCCGTAATAGGAAAAGATGCCAGCACCGTCCATCAGGCCAAACTGCCCGATGCCGGATTCGCCGCTTTCGGTATTAAACAAATCCGGCAGGCCGATGAAGCTGCCGATGGTGGCCGTCAGAATTCCGTTGATGGAAAGTTCGAGCACAAATTCTTCGCCGGTTACGTCCTCGCCCGCCCGCGACTGCGTTTGCGGGAGTACGGCCGTATTCGTAACGCGCAGATCGGGCGTAAGTTCGAATCCGTCGAAATCCGGCTGATCGGTGAGCTGGCTGAGGCTTTCAGAATCCATAAAAACCGAGGGGATATCCTGGGGCGTATTGTTGAGCGTAGTGCCGATAAGCTCCAGATCGCGGCCCGCACCGGCATGAAACAGCACGTACATGATGCGGTCCTGCGGCAGGTTTTCCAGCTCGGCCAGTACGGCCGGCTCGGTTTCAGCGGCTACTTGCTGCCAGGTGTCCTGCGCCAGATTGCCAAGCCGGAAATTCTCGGCATCGTCGGGTCCTGTGGGGGCGTAGGCCTTCATGGATTCCGGCAGCGTATAGATTTGCGGCAGCACGCGATAGCTAAGCTCGAGCTGCCCGCCGGATGCGGCCTGAAAGTAATTCCGGGCAAATTGCAGGTGCGCTTCAAAATAGCCCTGATCGTGCGGCAGCGGGTCGATGGTAACCTCGTTGCGCTGCAGGTAATCCAGCTCAAAGGTGCCGTTGCCGGATGTAAACTCATTCTCTTCGGGCTGAAAATCTACCATTACGGCCACGATATGAACGGTTCCAGACGATAAGAGCGCTTTTGCCCCGGGATTTTGCAGGGCCCTGCTGCCATCATGCTGCACAGAAAAAGGCCGGTGTCCGGGAACGGCCGGCGGAGCAGACGAGGACTGGGCGGCGGCAAAGAGCGGGCAAAAAAGACAGAACAGAAACGCGGCAAGCAAGGCAGCGCTTCTGCCCCTTAAAAAATCAAATGGCATCGGCAGCGTGTAGGAGAACTATGAAAAAAAAGCGTATCAAATTAAAATGCCGCCACAACAGAGCGGAGCGGCGGCATTAATTGTTGGTTTCGGGCCGTCGCTAAAAGTCCAGCAGCACCGATAAACGTATGGTATTGGCCAGCGGGTGATCTTCCCGGATGGTGTATAAATAGCTGAAGTCCACGCCAAACATATCGTATCGAAGGCCTGCGCCAAACGTAATAAACTGGCGATCTCCGTTATTAGGTGCTTCATAGAAATAGCCGGTGCGCAGGGCAAATCGCTTGTTATACCAATATTCGGCCCCTACGGCATACATAAACTGCTCTACGAGCGGCACATCCACAAACTCCTGGCCATCAAAACGCGAGTAGGTATCCCAGGAGCGAAACAGGGCTTCCATTACGCCCAT
>JBMCPG010000358.1:0-2747 GCA_048626035.1 Cyclonatronaceae bacterium | reverse complement strand
GCGCAGCACTTCATCATCCTGCCCCTCGGCAACGGTGCGCACAATAACGCCAAAGCCGTTGGGCAGCATTTCCCCGATAATGGATTTGAGGCGGCGGCGCTCTTTATAGCTGCGGATGCGCTTGGAAACGGCCACATAATCGCCGAAAGGAATAAGCACGAGAAAGCGCCCCGCCATCGTAATATCGGTCGAAACGCGGGGCCCTTTGGAGCCAATAGGTTCTTTAACAACCTGCACCATCACCTTTTGGCCGGGCCGGAGCAGCGAGCCAATGAGGTTTTGCTCATGGGCGCTCTCCTCGCGGGAGGTATTTTTTTGCGGGTTTTTATCGGCCATTTTCTGGCGGAACTTCATCAGGTCTTCGCTGGCCTTTTTAGACACAGCGTTGCGGCCGTTGAGCATCACCAGATACTCTTCTAAATGCTCTCCGAGATCAGAATAGTGCAGAAACCCATCTTTAGGGGTGCTCAGGTCGATAAATGCAGCACGAATGCCGCCCATCACCTTATGTACTTCTGCTAAAAAAATATCTCCTACGGAGCGCCTGTTTTCGGGCGATTCAATAAAAAACTGCGCCAGTTCTCCGTTTTCTATAAGCGCAATGCGCTTTTGTTCGCCGGTGGCTTGTACTACAATTTGGTTGTCCATTTAAAAATAATTCCGCATACGTTTTGCGAAAACCGGTACCTGCCGTTCTGCGATAAAAATAGCATGTTTTGGTATGCAAACCGGCACAAGAAACACAGCCGGCTGCGCTGTAATAGCTATAAGATGAAAAGTAGGTACTCAATAAATCGGTAGAGCAGGAGACAGCCCCGGCTTCCGCGGTGTAAAAATTTTGGTTAGAAAAACCTGTAAAACAGGTTGAGTAAGGGTCTTGTACTATCTTTGAGGCTCGTATGTTGGCTTGGCGCATCATGCGCGGCAGGTGCAATACAAAGAAAAGCAGTATAGGCAGGGCATATACCGCTGTATTCTGAAGGCTTGCCTGCGCCGATGCCTGCAAACAGAAGAGGCGGTTTCTGAGGTATAGAGCGCCTGATTCAATAGCTGTCTGCGGTAGCTGTTGTTTTTCTTTCCCGGTAGCGCCAAAGAAAGCACGAGATGGGTTCTGCTGGCTTCGGACGCGGCGCTGAGGGCCGGTTCGGGAGGTATTAAAGCGTTTGGCATGCATATAGGAAGGGCCGTCCGAAACGCGTAACAAGCATTGGGCTAAGGCCATCAGCCACTGCAGCAGCAGCGAAAAAACGGGTGCATGCACCGCCTTGCTGAAAGGGCGCCCGGCCGTTTCAGTAGGGTTTCCGTGAGCCTGGCTAAGCTCCGGCAATAGTGCTATACATGAATTTAGTAACATTTTTCAATATACAAGTATTACGCCCGGTTTTAAAGCCGGGAAAACAGCACCCGCTACTTTTTTTAAACACAGCGCCTGTGGCCGGGGTTCAGCCGGCGGCATCATCTTCACGGCGGATATGTGCGCCAACGCTGTTGAGCTTGTTTTCGAGCTGTTCGTAGCCACGATCGAGATGGTACACGCGCAGCACTTCGCTGCGGCCTTTGGCATACATGGCGGCCATCACCAGGCTCACGCTGGCCCGCAGGTCGGTGCTCATCACGGCGGTAGCCCTAAGCTGCGCCGGCCCGTTAACGATGGCGGTATTGTTGCGAAACCGGATATCGGCCCCGAGACGGGCTAACTCCGGCACATAGCTGAAGCGATCGGTGTAAATCGTATCGGTAACCCGGCTCTGGCCTGCGGCGCGGGTCATGAGCGTAGCCCACTGAGCCTGCAAATCGGTAGGAAAACCGGGATAGACTTCGGTGCTAACTGAAACCGGCTGAATTTGTTCCGGCGGGATGATGCGCAGCCGGCTTCCTTCTGTTTCGATGCGGGCGCCGGTTTTGCGAAACCATGCCGGGAAGTCTCCGAGGTCGTCGGGGTTTACGTTCGTGAGCGTAACGTCCGATTCGGGATGCATGGCGGCCAGCAGCATATACGTGCCGGTTTCGATACGATCGGAGGCGTTGGTGAAGTGCACCGGCCGCAGGTTTTCCACGCCGGTAATGCGCAGATGCCGGGTTCCGCTGCCCTCAATTTGCGCTCCCATTTCCCGAAGCATGCGGCAGAGCAGCACTACATCGGGTTCGCGGGCCGCGTTGTGAATTTCGCAAACCGCCCCGGGGGCCGCTTTTACCGCCGCCAAAAGCAGATTTACGGTAGCGCCAACGCTGGAAGGCTGCAGGGTGAAACTGCCGCCAGCCAGGCCGTCCGGCCCGGTGGTTGCTATAATATAACCCTGCTCCAGCTCAATAGATGCGCCGAAAGCTTTCAGGCCTTCGAGGTGCAAGTCAACCGGCCGGGGACCCCAGGCGCATCCGCCCGGCAGCGATACTTTTGCCCGGCCCATGCGGCCCAGCAGCGCGCCGAGCATATAAAAAGAGGCGCGCATTTTACGCACCAGCTCGTAGGGCGACTCCGCATAATATAGATTACGCGGATCGATACGAAGCTGATGCGCCCCGGCGTCGAAATCGACCCGGCTACCGGTAACGCGCATCACATTGTTAAAGGTGAGAATATCGTTAAGGGCCGGGATGTTTTCCAGGGTGCTCTCGCCATCGGCCAGCAAGGCAGCGGCCATAAGCGGCAGGGCGGCATTTTTTGAGCCACTAATGGGGATTTCACCATTTAGCGGAAAGCCGCCCTCAATTACAAATTTATCCAAGGGGCTCTATCTCCAGTAATA
>JBMCPG010000357.1:0-2767 GCA_048626035.1 Cyclonatronaceae bacterium | reverse complement strand
GCCGGACATGCCGCTGAAGGAAACCACCCAGCGTACTTCTTTAGGGATGGTGCACATCATATAATTGAACACCCCGCGCCCCATCTGCGCGTTGGGGTCGTCGGAGTCCATAGAAAGCAACTGGCGGGTATAGTTGAAGCCGGTCATGGCGCTGCGAATGGCCGTGCGGTATTCGCTTTCGTTGGCGGCTACGAGGCTGCGGTAGCCGTGCAGGCCGCTGAGTAGCAACACCGCAGACGTATCGTTGCGCGCCGATTTTAGCCGCTTTTCGGATACGCTGATGGCTTTTTCGGAACGTTCGAGAAAGCGCCGGGCATCTTCGGAGCGCTCGCCGGCAAAAAAGTAGGCCCAAAACGGCATCATAGAATCGAAAAAGAAAGCCGTTGGGTTTTCCGGTTCCTCTTTCTGAAGCTCATCGAGCAGGTGCTGAGAGGCTTCCCAGTCGCTTTCATAAAACAACTGTATGGCCTGCTGCAGGCGCGCATCGAGCGGGGAGGAAGAGGTTGCAGAATCGTGCATGGAAGCGGAGGTTTCGGATGTGCCCGGCGGATCGACAGCGCTCAGACAAACCGGAAACAGCAGGCTGAGGCTCAGCAAGAAGGCCGGAAAAAGGCCGGATGCCGTTAATTTCGGGAAGAAAGATAAAATCATCGAAGCAGTTTATTGGTGCATAAACGGAAGAGGCAGCAATGCAGGAGCAAGTTGATGAAAAGCTTTAGTCATCGAAATGAGGCGTGCCAAGCTTGCCTTCGCTGCTGGCTATAGCTACGGAAACGGCAGCATCCCCCGTTATATTGACTGCCGTACGGCACATATCTAAAATACGATCGACGCCCAGAATAAGGGCGATGCCTTCTACCGGCACCTGAACTGCGTTAAGTACGATTACGAGCATGATGATGCCTGCTCCGGGTACGCCGGCCGTGCCGATAGAGGCAAGCGTTGCCGTGAAAACAATGCTGAGCTGCTGGGCGATACTCAAATCCATACCTACGGCCTGGGCAATGAATACGGCGGCCACTGCCTGGTACAGGCTGGTTCCGTCCATATTAATGGTAGCGCCTACGGGAAGCACAAAGCTGGCCACTTCTTCTTCGACCCCCAGATTTTTTTCGGCCCGCTCCATAGTTACCGGCAGGGTAGCGGCGCTGGAGCTGGTGCTGAAGCCCAGCAAAATGGCCGGGCGCATGCCGCGCAGGAAATTTTTCAGGCTCATAGTGCTGAAGAGCTTGAACAGCGAAAAATACACCAAAAACGTATGGGCGAGCAGCCCGGCGAGTACGGCAACGGAATACCAGCCGAGGGCCAGCAGCAGGTCCAGGGCTCGCGATAAATCGTCGCCGGCTAAATCCACAATCACCGAGGCCAGCAGCGCAAACACCCCATAAGGAGCAAGAAGCATGATGTAATCTACAATTTTGATGATCACATCGTTGAAATCATCGAAGAGCGTCATCAGGCGGGCGCCCTTTTGCTTTTCAATTTGTATGATGCCGATGCCCAGCAAAATCGCGATAAAGACAATCTGCAGCATGTTGGCGTTGTTGCTCATTGCACTGAACAAGTTTTCCGGCACGATATCTACCAGCGGCTGCAGGGGACCGCGCTCGAGGGCTTCGTTGGCGGTTTGCTGGCGGTCGCCCACGTTTTCCTCATAACTTTCCAGCAGTTCGATGCGCGTTTGTTCGGGCAGGGTTTTGCCGGGCTGCAGCAGATTCACTGAAATCAGGCCAATGGTAATAGCCAGAATCGTTGTGGTAATATACAGGCCGATCGTTTTGCCCCCCATGCGGGAAAGCTTATTGATATCGTTAAGCTTGGCCACGCCTACCACCAGAGAAGCCAGCACCAGCGGGATGGCGATTAATTTCAGGAGGTTAACAAAAATAGTACCAACAGGGCGTATAAAATCGGTAGTAAACTGATTAAAACCGGCCTGCGTGGAAACCAGTCCCCAAAGCAAACCGAGGATAAGGCCGATAATAATCTGCCAGTGCAGCTTTTTATACCAGGGCATAGAAATAAAAAAGAAAGTAGTAGAGAAAAAGGGCCATCAGGGCGCCGGCCCCGGTAGCCATGAAATTAACGAGATCGTTCTGCGGCATCAGACGGAAGCCGAAAAGCGAGAGATGCTTTTTAAAATACTGAAAACGCGCCCCAAAATAGGAATCTATCATACAACCTGAAAACCCGGAGATCCCCACTACAGCGGCGAAAAAAAGGCCATAAGAGGTTTGGAAAAAAATGCTTAGCCCGGCCATGAGCCCGGCGCCGGCCAGTGCTCCGAGCGTGCCGGGCAGGCTCACTGCGCCGTCGGTTCCCTGCGGCACCTGCTCTCCCGAGGAAATAAGCCGAATCCATTTTTTACGCGAAGAACTTCCAATAACGGTAGCCCAGGTATCGGCTATGGCCACGGCCATGGCGGCTACGCTTGCGGCGGCACAGGCCCAAAACCCGGTAATCTCAAATAAAATTAGAAACAGGCAAAACCAAAAAGCGTTGGCCCAAACCTGGTTGGCGGTGCGCCGCTCGGAGACTTCCACAGCGGCTTTAGCTTTCGGCCTTACAATGAGGCCAAGGAGATTACTGCTTAAAAAAAACAGCAATAAATAGCTGGTGAAGGCCGCCCCGCCGAGCCCTAAGGTAATAGTGCCCACCACCACGGCCGACTGCATGCCATCGAGGGTGAGCCAGCGCATAAAAAAGGCTATATAACTAAAGCTGAAGGCAGCAATAAAAGCAATAACCAGCGGAATTTTATCGAAAG
>JBMCPG010000356.1:0-2782 GCA_048626035.1 Cyclonatronaceae bacterium | reverse complement strand
CTTCCTTATTTTTGTGTATCAACCGGAGTTTCCGGCCTGGATCATCAGGAATATCGCAGCCATTTCAGGAGTTCTTTGAAGCTGGCGCTTTTGCCGTACATCAGGATGCCGACGCGGTAAATACGTGCGCTCACCCACATCAGTCCAATAAACGTGGCGATCATCAGCGCAACAGACAAGCCGATTTGCCATACGGGAACGCTCATGATGGCGAAGCGCACCGGCATCAGAATGGGCGAAAACATGGGAATCAGCGACATCACAACGGCCAGCATGGAATCCGGCTCGCTGGAAATCGGGCCAATAAACATGATGGGAATGATGATGGGCAGCGAAACCGCCAGCGAAAGCTGCTGAATTTCGGTTTCAGATTCCAGCGCAGAACCTACGGCAGCAAAAAGCGCGCTGTAAATCAGATAGCCAAGCACGAAAAATAAAATGAAGCCCAGAATCAGGCCGATCCCGATATCAGGAATCGTAAACGGCATTTCGGCCTGGGCGGCTTGCATCGCCTGCTCGGTGTCGCTACTGCCCGCGCTGCCGGCAAAAAAGAGAAAAAGCGGGGTACTGAGGGCGGAAATCCCCAAAAAAGCGCCGGCCCAGAACACAAACTGCGTTACCGCCAGCGCCCCCACGCCCAGCACTTTGCCGAGCAGCAGCTCAAACGGCCGGACGGAAGAAACAATCACTTCTACAATGCGACTGGTTTTTTCTTCAATGACCCCGCGCATCACAATACCGCCGTATAAAAACATCGACATATACATGATGAAGCCCAGCACCAGCCCCACAATAAACAGCGCGCCGCTGTCCTGCTCTTCCTCCCCGCTTTCGGTGAGCACACGGGTGGAAAGCGAAATACGCTGCTGCATGATATTGCGCACGTCTTCACTAACTTCTGCCCGATCGAGCCGCGCATCGCGAATGCTGGTATTCAGGTTGTTGCGCACCGAGTTGATAAATCCCATGCCGCCGCTGCCGCCATAAATCAATTCAGGAGAAGCATCGCCTTCCATCATGGCTTCGGTAATAACAATATAGCCTTCCAGCTCGCCCTCAGCCACCTCTGCCCGAATTTCCTCCACGCTCAGCCCGGGTCGGGAAACATACACATCGGGCTGGCGCTCGATCATGCGTTCAGCAATATTGGCGTTCTCGGTCTGATCAATAATCGCAACCGTTCGTTCGGTATCCGGAGTAAGCAAGGCTACGACTATCGGAATAATGATGAGCGCCAGAAAGCCCAGCGGAGCCAGCAGCGTCGTAAGAATATACGCCTTGCTGGTAACGCGGGTAAGATACTCCCGCTTAAAAATAATGGCCAGTTTACTGTAATCGATCATATTCATTTAGTGGTTTAGGTGAAGAGCTAAATGCCGGAAATCAGGCGATTTCCTGCTGTACGCTGCGCCGGGTATTGGCATCGCCGACGGTGGAGATAAAGATTTCGTTGAGCGAGGGCTGCACAAACTCGAAATGCGTGAGGGTTACGTGCCGGATGGCCTGTTGGAGAATATCCTGCTCGTTGCTGCCTTCCAGCAGGCGGATTTCAGCAAAATTGGCCGAGCGGTTATTGATGCGCACGTTCGGCAGATTATCGATGAAGCTGCCGTCGCCCTCAAAAGCAATTTTGACCGTATTCTTGCCAAAAGAGCGCTTGATGTCGCTCAGTGAGCCGGTAAGCAGCAGCGAGCCATTATTGAACAAGCAAATATCATCGCACATTTGCTCGACCTGTTCCATGCGGTGGGTGGCAAATAAAATCGTTTTCCCATTCTTATTGAGTTCCAGAATAACCTCGCGGAGCAGCTCACTATTAATAGGATCGAGGCCGCTGAACGGCTCATCAAAAATGCAGATTTCGGGATCGTGGGCAATAGTGGAAATAAACTGGATTTTCTGCTGCTGCCCTTTAGAAAGTTCGCCCAGCTGTTTTTTTACCCAGCCGTCGGCTTCGAAGCGCTCGAGCCAGTACTGAAGCGATTTCCGCGCATCGTAATCGCTCATACCTTTAAGGCGGGCGAGATAGCGCAATTGCTCGCCTACCTTCATTTTTTTATAAAGCCCGCGCTCTTCCGGCAGATAGCCAATACGGCGCTGACTGTCGGGGTTGGCAGGTTCGCCGTCGATCAGCACCTGTCCCTCATCGGGCACTGTAATAAAATTAACCATGCGGATGGTTGTGGTTTTACCGGCCCCATTGGGACCCAACACACCAAAAATACGGCCTTTTTCCACGCTGAAGGAGACTCCGTCGACGGCCGTGAAATTGCCGTAGCGTTTTACGATCTGCTGCACATCAATAATAGACATATAAAATTTGTTAGGTTCGGTTTAAAACAGAGGACATGGAAAATTAAGTCTTTACATGAATTACACGGTCTTTTCACACTATATGTGTAGTAGATATATGTAATAGTTCTAAAAGGCTGCAGCAAGCTATTTTAAAGCAACACCACTTGTATAAACAAAGACTTCGGAGCCGGTTTCAGAAAAAGCAGCGCAGCCCGTATTATCCAACTTAGGTATTTCATAATTAAAATGGATTGCTTTATAATAGAGCGGGAACATTTTACTCTCCAGCGTATGGTCTTCGGATGTTTACACATCCTTTTAAAGCTACAGCCATGAGAAGCGCCCCGCCACCGGGCGAGGCATATTTAAGATGGAAATCAGATTTATACGCTCGTTAATTTTCAATAATAAGGGATATTAATTGCATGAAAATCATTCACTTAAGCTTTGAGTGCTATCCGGTAGCAAAAACCGGCGGGTTAGCAGA
>JBMCPG010000355.1:0-2809 GCA_048626035.1 Cyclonatronaceae bacterium | reverse complement strand
CGGAGGGATCGCCACCCGACTGGGCGGCCTCGATGCCCGCTCCCAGGCCCTCGCCGATCGAGCGCGCCGCCAGTCCCAGGCTCTGGTGTGTCCCCTCCGCCATGTAGTTAAGTGAATCCTTCGCCACGGGCATGGTCTCGCCGGCCTGGTAGCGCGCGATCGCCCCCATGTAACCCACCGATGTCAGGAACAGCCCCAGCGGTATCAGCAGTGCCAGCATGCCGCCGAAGATGAAGAAAACCGGTATACGAAAGGAGCCGATTGAAAGGACAAAATCGCCGATGCCGATGAAGAGGCCGAGTTTATCATCAATATTCAAATCAGCGATAACGGAAGTTGTCAGCTCACGCTTGAGGCCGGCGGAGATGTCTTGAGCCAGCGCGGAAGCATCAATAAAGCCGAAAACGGCATCGTATCTCCGGCTATGGCGGCCGGACTCATCAAACTTACCGGCTGGCGCGGAAATACCGCCTTCATCGATCCGTTTGCCAACAATGGCGCATTCGTGATAGAAGCCGCCCGCATTGCCAAAAAGCGCCCGCCTCTTTTCGAAAATGATACTATTTTAATGAAAAAATGGCGCACCTTCCGCCATGCACTGTGGAAGAAAAAGCGTGAAGAAGTGGTCTCGGCCATGCGAAAAGACGTAGATTGGGTGCTGGGCAGCGATACCAATTACAATAATATTTCTAAAATTCAGTATCGCATCCGCAACCTGCGCCTCAACAACAATATTAAACTGCGCGTAGCCAAGCCCAACACCATTTTTTACCCCAACACGGCCGGGCAAATCGTAACCTCACCACCGGCCAATGCCGATATGAAGCTGCTTGGAGATTTTGCCCGCAAAACCAAACAATACGCAAACGGTTATAAAATGGGCATTTTTAGCCCGCTTAATAATATTGATACCATTATGGGCATGAAACCCCATAAAACGCTGCGCGTGGGCTACGATGAGCGGACGTTTTATTTTATGCAGTTCGAGATTTTTAAAAATGAGAGCAAGCCGGTTCCCGGTAAAAAAGTAAAATCCTCCGGCAAACCTTCCGGCAGCAAAAGCTGAAGCCCTGCTATTCCGCCCCCCAGCTCAAATAAAAGATTATGAAATAAGCCAAAATGTTTTTATACTATGGAAGCGCTTTTCTAATTTTATAACATGTTATTTTGCTTGCTTTGTTTAAATAAAATCCGGCACTTGCCTACCATAGTTTTTTAAGCTTATATCTGCACTCATAGCACTAAGGACGGCGTCCCGCCAGGGCGTCGTCTTTGTTTTTTATATGATGATGGCATCTATGCCCCGAAAAGCTAAACGGGAAGCTTATTTTGCTTGTTGATTATGAAAAACCGGCATTATTTTTGACAATCAAAATTTGCTGCTACAAAGCCTTTTGTAATTTTTTCCAAACAGGCTCTTTTCTGCTTTTCCCGACCATCAATTATATTTATGAAAAAAGAAGATTTTTTGTTTAAAGACCGCATGATCCGCGGTATTAGTACAGACGAGTTTTTTAAAGTAAGCGTGGTAAAAACCACCGATGTAGTGCAACGGGCCGCCCGCCGCCACAAGTTATCGCTGATGAATAAAGTCTTGCTCGGCCGCGCGCTCACCGGCGCTTGTCTGCTCACCAGCGGACTCAAGGGCGAGGAGCGCATCAGCTTAAAATTTGAGGGCAACGGCCCGGCTGGAATGGTGTTTGCCGAAGCCAACAGCCTGGGCGAAATTCGCGGATATGTGAAGCATCCCGAGGCAAAACTCGACCTGCTTTCAAACGATTCTATCGGCGACGGGCTGGGCATAGGACTGCTTACGGTTTCGAAGGTACTCTACAACGAAGCCGATATGATAAGCGGGACCGTAGAGCTGCTCAGCGGCAATATTTCTGAAGATATTGCCTATTATCTGCATCAGTCGGAGCAGGTGCAATCGGCCGTGCATGTAGATGTTGATATAGATGAACACGGAGAAATCAGTTCTGCCGGCGGCGTGCTGATTCAGGCCTTGCCCGGTGCCCCCGACGAGCGCTCCAAAACCATACAGGATAATTTGCGCAATATGCCGCCGGTTTCCGATTTGTTCAACAGTGGCGATTATATCGATGATGTTCTCCAGAAAGTGATGGCCCCCTACAATGTGCGTGAAATTGCCCGGAATCCGGTAGATTTTTTCTGCCGCTGTACCCGCGATCGTTTTTTAGGCGCAATGCAAATGCTGCCGGCTGAAGACCTGCAAGACCTGTCAGACAAAAACCAAGAGTTGGTGTGCCACTATTGTAATGAAAAATATGAAATTACCCGTGCCGAAATTCTGGATATGCTTCAGGAAAAAAAGGCGCAGCTCAATTAAGGAATAAACTCACTTACTTTAGCCGCTGAATTCTGCCGTGTGCTACCCCCGGATGCGCACGGCAGTTTCGGGGGTGCAGGCCAGCCTGTTTTAGTTTATTCCTTCCATGGTTTCGCGAATAAGCATATCCACGACGGCCTTCATATCGCCGGTTTCTTTGTAAACTTTAAGCTGCCGGTCGGCCGAAGTGCCTTCTGCTAAAATATTGTGCACATAGCTCACCTCCTCGCGCACGCCCAAATCATCGACCACATCATCTATGAAGGTAAGCAGTTCGAAAATGAGTTTCCGGGTTTCAACTTCGCGATGCCGGCCGAGATCAAGTATTTTACCGTCGAACCCGTAGCGTAGTGCGCGAAATTTATTTTCCTGTATCAGCTCTTTGCGGTAGATACGCCACGACATATTGTTGCGGCGCAGCTTCAGCAGTTTCGCTACCAAAGCAACTTTTACAGCACA
>JBMCPG010000354.1:0-2822 GCA_048626035.1 Cyclonatronaceae bacterium | reverse complement strand
GTGCGGCGGCATGTTGGTGGCCATACCCACGGCAATGCCGGAGGCACCGTTTACCAGCAGGTTCGGAAAGCTGGCCGGCAGCACAGAAGGCTCTTCGAGCGTATCATCGAAGTTGGGCTGATAATCGACCGTGTTTTTGTTGATATCGGAAAGCAGTTCTTCGGCAATGCGCTTCATGCGCACTTCCGTATAACGCATAGCGGCGGCCGAATCGCCATCTACAGAGCCAAAATTGCCCTGCCCGTCCACCAGCGGATAGCGCAGGGAAAAATCCTGCACCATGCGCACAATGGTATCATAGACGGCACTATCGCCGTGCGGGTGGTACTTACCGAGGACTTCGCCCACAATACGCGCACTTTTTTTGTAGGCGCGGTTGTGCGACATGCCCAGCTCGCTCATGCCGTAAAGCGCACGGCGGTGAACCGGTTTCAGCCCGTCCCGCACGTCGGGAAGGGCACGCGATACAATAACCGACATCGAATAATCGATGTAGGAGGTTTGCATCTCGTTTTCAATATTAATTTTTATGATGTTATCACGAGCCATTAAAACAGAATTATGTTATAAAAAAATCAGGCACTTAAAAAATGATGCCGCTTAAACCAGCAAACATGAACCCCAGGGCGGAGCAACGCATACCTGCTTAACTTCATCCTTTACCCTTGAAGCACTTTAACTCCCGAAGTGTCGGGATTGAGCTACGCCCAACTTGAAGCTTGAAAAACTTTAACCTTTAACCTTGAAAAACTTTAACCTTGATTAAACGTCGAGCTTTGCGTATTTGGCGTTGCGCTCAATAAATTCGCGTCGCGGCTCTACGGCATCGCCCATCAGCACGCTGAAGAGGCGGTCGGCGGCGGCGGCGCTTTCGATTGTAACTTGTTGAAGGGTTCGGGTTTCGGGATCCATGGTTGTTTCCCAAAGCTGTTCGGGGTTCATTTCACCCAAGCCTTTGTAGCGGGAGACATCAACTTTACGCTGGGAAGCTTTTTTCATGGTGCTCAGCACGCCATCGCGCTGCTCATCGGTCCAGGCATATTCCATTTTCTTGCCCTGCGTAATTTTATAGAGCGGCGGTGTGGCAATATACACATTGCCCCCGGCGATAAGCTGATGCATGTGCCGGTAGAAAAAGGTGAGCAGCAGCGTGCGGATGTGCGAGCCATCAACATCGGCATCGGTCATAATGATGATTTTATGATAGCGCAATTTGCTGATATCGGCCTCTTCTTCATCGCCAATGCCTACGCCGAGGGCCGTAATGATGGCGCGGATTTCGTTGTTTTCCAGAATTTTGTTGATGCGCGCCTTTTCCACATTCAGGATTTTCCCCCGCAGCGGCAGAATGGCCTGAAAGCTTCTGTTCCGGCCCGATTTAGCCGAACCGCCGGCCGAATCGCCCTCTACCAGATAAATTTCGCAATGCTCGGGATCATTGATGGAGCAATCGGCCAGCTTTCCGGGCAGGCCGCCGCCGGTCATGGCGCTTTTGCGCTGCACAAGCTGCCGGGCCTTGCGGGCCGCATCGCGTGCTTCGGCCGAAAGAATCACCTTTTCCAGAATGGACTTGGCTATCTTCGGATTCATTTCCAGAAAATCCATCATTTTTTCATAAACCAGCACCTCTACAGCGCTCTGAACTTCGGAATTGCCCAGCTTGGTTTTGGTCTGGCCTTCAAACTGTGGTTCGGCCACTTTTACGCTTAGTACAGCTGTAAGGCCTTCGCGAAAATCATCGCCGCTGATGCTTATTTTTCCTTTAATAAGGCGGTTGCGGTCGGCGTAGGTTTTCAGCGAACGTGTGAGGGCACGGCGAAAGCCCGAAACATGCGTGCCGCCCTCGTGCGTGTTGATATTATTAACAAAAGAGTGCACATTTTCCGAATAGCCCTTATTGTATTGCATGGCCACGGCAACCGGTATGCCCTCAATTTCGCCGCCAATATAAATCGGGCTTTCCATAAACGACTCGCGGTTTTCGTCTAAAAAGCGCACGAAATCGACCACGCCGCCATCATAATGAAAGATGATGGCTTCCTGGGCTTCATCGCGATGATCGTTAATTTCGACCGTAATTTCAGGGTTCAAAAACGCCAGCTCGCGCATACGCTCAATAATGAGCTCCAGCTTAAATTCTACCGTTTGGGTAAAAATTTCTTTATCCGGCATAAAATGAATGGTAGTGCCGGAACGATCTGTGGTGCCAACTTCGGAAAGCTGCTTGGTCGTTTTGCCTTTCTGAAAGGCCATCTGATAAATTTTGCCATCCCGGTGAATGATGGCTTCAAAGTCGGTAGCCAGCGCGTTCACACAACTCACGCCCACCCCGTGCAGCCCGCCCTACACTTTATAACTGTCTTTATCGAATTTACCGCCCGCATGCAGCTTGGTGAGCACCAGCTCTACGGCCGGAATGCCCATTTTTTCATGAATATCTACCGGAATGCCGCGGCCGTTATCTTCGATAGTAATCGAGCCGTCTGCGTTTATATCCAGTTTAATGCGGTCGCAATACCCGGCCAGCGCCTCGTCTATAGAGTTATCAACCACCTCATTAATAAGATGATGAAGGCCGCGCGAGCCGGTGTCTCCGATATACATAGAAGGGCGCTTACGTACGGCCTCGAGGCCTTCAAGCACCTGAATATTCGAGGCTTTATAATCAGCCGGTTTTTTTTCTGACATGCAGGTTAAAGAATCTGATTAAATATTTAGTAAGAACGTGCTAAAATAGCCTTATAATAGACAAAATCAAAAAATAGGGTAAAAAAGTTGCCCTATTTTATGATAGGTTGCCACGCCGGAAATGCAGCGCCTTT
>JBMCPG010000353.1:0-2824 GCA_048626035.1 Cyclonatronaceae bacterium | reverse complement strand
TCCAGCGATTTCCTGGTGCGCTCCTATCATCATACCTACGGCATGAATGTGGTAACCACCAACTGCTCCAACAACTACGGCCCGCATCAGCACGACGAAAAGCTGATTCCGACCGTCATCCGTACAGCCCTCAACAAAAAGCCGATTCCGGTCTATGGCAAAGGCGAGAACATCCGCGACTGGCTGTTTGTCAGAGACCACTGCCGGGCGCTGGATATGGTGTTTCATGATGGCAAACCCGGCGAGACCTACAACATTGGCGGCCGCAACGAGTGGAAAAATATTGATCTGGTCCGGGCCCTGTGCGAGGAGATGAATACGCTTGTTGGCGACGCGCCCGAAGGCGACTACAAATCCCTGATTTCTTTTGTTACCGACCGCCCCGGCCACGATCTGCGCTACGCTATCGATGCCAACAAAATCGAACAGGAACTCGGCTGGCAAAACACCCAGGACTTCCGCCGTGACCTCCGCGAAACCGTAAAATGGTACGCCGGCCGGTACGGGTTTTTGTAACGACGCCCGGTCGTGGGTATGGTAGTAAAGGCGCACCGCCTGGGGTATGACAGTAAAGACGCACGGCCGTGCGTCTCAGCATGAAATCAATCACAAAACAATTGCTATGAGAATCTTAAAATTCGGCGGCTCATCCGTAGCCGATGCGGGGCGTATCAAACGTGTGCTAAGCATCATTGAGGGGGCGCAGTCACGGGGATGCCGGGCCGTGGTTTGCTCCGCTTTTGGCGGGGTAACGGATGCCTTGATTGGGATGGCGCATCAGGCGGCCGAGGGTGATGAAGCCTATGCCGAAGCCTTCCGGAAGCTGGAGCTGCAGCATATCAAAACGGTGCGGGAGTTGCTTTCGATTGCCAATCAGGGCAATGTGATGGCGCAGGTGAAGATGACGCTCAACGAGCTGGAAGACGTGCTTCAGGGCCTGTTTTTGGTGCGGGAGCTGACCCCGCGCACCCTGGATTTCATCATGAGCTTTGGCGAGCGGCTTTCCAACTATGTGATCAGCCGGGCGCTGGCCGACCGCGGTACGCCGGCCGACTTCCTGGACGCCCGTCGCGTAATACGTACCGACAGCCACTTCAGCAACGCGGCGGTGGATATGGATAAAACCACCGCCCAGCTCAACGCCTATTTTGTAAAACATACGGGGCTTCAGCTGGTCACCGGTTTTATCGGGAGCAACGCCGATGGCATCACTACTACGCTCGGGCGCGGCGGCTCCGACCTCACCGCTTCCGTGCTCGCGGCCTGTCTTGAAGCCGAAGAAATCGAAATCTGGACGGATGTCAGCGGCATCATGACGGCAGATCCGCGGAAGGTGCGCAAAGCCTTTCCCGTGGGGCAGGTCGCCTATCATGAGGCCCAGGAAATGTCGCATTTTGGCGCAAAAGTGGTCTATCCGCCGACGATTCAGCCGGCAGCGCTGCGCGGTATCCCGATTCGCATCAAAAACACTTTCGATCCCGAAGCGGCCGGCACGCTCATCACCAGCTCGCCTGATGACAGCGGCCTGCCCATCAAAGGGATTTCGTCTATCGATCATATCGCGTTAATTACGGTACAAGGCGCCGGCATGATTGGCGTGCCCGGCATTGCCAAACGCATTTTTGGGGCCCTGGCCGATGCCGGCATCAATACCATTCTGATTTCCCAGGCCTCGAGCGAACATTCGGTTTGTTTTGCGGTGCGGCCCGAGCAGGCTACCCTCAGCCGGGAAGTTATTTGTGAAGCCTTCGAATACGAACTGCGCACCGGCCGCATTTCCGACGTGCTGCTGGAGTACGATATGTGCGTGGTGGCCGTGGTGGGCGAGCGCATGCGGCAGACGCCCGGCATTGCTGGCAAAGTATTTAATGCACTGGGCCGCAATGGGATAAATGTATCGGCTATCGCACAAGGCTCCTCTGAATTGAATATTTCCGTGGTGATTCCCCGCAGGGACGAACAAAAAGCCCTGATTGCCATTCATGATGCCTTTTTCCTGGCCGGCCGCAAATCGGTCAACCTGTTTTTTATTGGCGTGGGCTTAATTGGCAGCACCACCATCGAAATGCTGCAGCGGCAGCAACAAAGCCTGGCCGAACATCTGGGCCTCGACCTGCGCATCATCGGGATGTGCAACAGCCGTAAAATGCGGTTCGACCTGAATGGCATCACCGGAAGCGACTGGAAACAGCGGCTGGAAGAACAGGGCGGACCTATGAATATAGACGCTTTTTTGAAGCAGGTATATGAGCTGAATCTGCCCTCCAGCGTGGTTATAGACTGCACCAGCGCGCAGGCCGTGGCCGATGCCTATCCCGATATTCTGCGCCACAGCATTTCGGTGGTGACGCCCAACAAACGCGCCTGCAGCGGGTCACAAAAAGGCTATCAGGCGCTGCATGAGCTGGCCCGCGCGCGGAACGCCCACTTTTTATACGAAACCAACGTTGGTGCCGGACTGCCGCTCATTAAAACCCTGCAGGAAATGCATCACACCGGCGATCAGATTCTGTCGATAGAAGGCGTGTTATCGGGCACGCTCAGCTATCTGTTCAACGAGTTTGACGGCAGCAAATCCTTTTCCGAACTGGTCGCCGAAGCCCGGCAGAAAGGCTTTACCGAGCCTGATCCGCGCGACGACCTCAACGGCATGGACGTGGCCCGGAAACTGCTTATTCTGGCCCGGGAAAGCGGGCATGAGCTGGAATTAAGCGACATCAGCATGCAGCCGCTGCTTTCAGAATCCTTGTTTGAAGCCGAATCCGTAGAGCAATTTCTGGAAGACCTGAAGGGCGAAGATGAAGCTTTTCAAAAACAGTATGAT
>JBMCPG010000352.1:0-2826 GCA_048626035.1 Cyclonatronaceae bacterium | reverse complement strand
GGAAGCGGAAGCGTGCCCGAGCGCATGACCCAGGACCCGTTTCAGGAAATTCTGGGCACGGGAAACAAGGCGGCCCTCTCGCTGGAAAACTTTGAACAGAATCTGCAAAAAGCCGCCGTGGATGAGCGCGTTAAAGGCGTGCTCATGGAAATTGATTTTGTTAGCACGCCCTGGCCCATCCTCCAGCAAATGCGCAGGGCCATGCAGCAATTTCGCGAAGATTCTGATAAATTTCTCTACGCCACAACCAACGATATCGGCTTCAACGAACAGGGCTATTATCTGGCCACGGCGGCCGACTCTATTTACGGGCAGCCGGCCAGCCTGATGCAAATGAGCGGCTTTTCCGTCAGCCAGGTGTTTTTGGAAGGTGCTCTGGAAAACGTCGGCATCGAGGCGCAAGTCGTGCGCCGGGGGCAGTATAAATCGGCGGCCGACAACCTGCGGCGGCAGGATTATTCGGAAGCCGACGAGGAACAGCTTCGCGCCATTTATGATGACATCGTAGAGGAGTTCGAATCGGTAGTGGCCGAACGCAGCGGCATGAGCCGCGACGAGCTCAGCGAAATGCTGAATCAGCCGCCCCGCCTGGATATTGCTTATTACGCTGAGCGCGGCCTGCTGGACCGCATCATCTATATGGATGAACTGAAAAACCAGATCAAAGAAGAAATCGGTATAAATAATGATCAGGATTTGCGCCTGCTTGCCAATGGCAGCTACACTCGCGTGAGCGCCAGCAACGCCGGCCTCGAAACCCCGCCACGCGAATCCGTAGCCGTGATTTACGCCAACGGTGCCATCATGCCGAAAATGGACGATGGCGGGCTGCCGATTGGCCAGGATGATACCATCAATATCCAAAACATGCGGGAGTCCATCGATCAGGCGGTTAATGATCCGAATGTGAAAGCCATCGTACTACGCATCAACAGTCCGGGCGGGGCGGCATCCACCTCCGATGCCATCTGGAACATGCTGCGGGAAGCCTCCGAGCAAAAGCCGGTAATCGCCTCCATGGCCGGCGTTGCGGCCTCCGGCGGGTATTATATCGGAATGGGCGCAGATGAAATCGTGGCCGAGCATACCACAATTACGGGTTCTATTGGCGTTATTGGCGTGCAAATCAACGCGCAGGAGCTGCTGGAAGAAGAACTGGGTGTGCAGTATGATGAAATCAAATTTCATGACAACGCCAACTGGCTGAATCCCGCCAAGCCGCTTTCTCCGGCGCAGCTGGATGCCTTCGAGCAGTTTATAGATATTTCCTACGAAGATTTTCTGGAGCGCGTAGCCGAAAGCCGCGATATGAGCGTCGAAGACGTGCATGAAGTCGCCCAGGGCCGCGTGTGGAGCGGCACCGATGCCAAGGAGGTTGGCCTGGTCGATGCCCTTGGCGGTCTGGATGATGCTATTTCGCTGGCGGCCGAGCGCGCCGGGCTTGAGGCCTATAGCGTGCGCCGCCTGCCGCGCCCGAAAACCTTTATCGAGCAGCTGGCCACGGCCGGACAGATGCAGGCCGCCCGCCTCTTAGGACCCGGCATCAACGTGCCGCATCAGCGGGAGCTGGAAATGGTGCACTACCTGCTTACCGAGCGAAAGCGTCCGCAGGCCTGGGCCGTGATGCCGCATATACTCGAGATGAAGTAGGGCCGGGAAGCCATCACCCTATACGCAGCGCCCGCTTTTCGGTAACAAATCCGTCGAGGGGGCGGTCGTGGAGTTCGGCTGGAATTTTCTCAAATAAGCTGGCCTCGTAGAGCAAGCCGAAGCACCGCGCATCGGGCCGGAGCTGATGCAAAAACCGATCATAAAATCCCTTGCCGTAGCCCAGGCGATTTCCTTTGAGGTCGCCGGCCAGCAGCGGCACCAACACCACATCAAGCGTTTCAGGAGTCACCAGCCGCGCCCCGGCTGGGCCTGAAACGCTTTTTTTATCTAACGGCGGCAGCGGCGGCTCCAAAATCCCCCATTTATTGCGCATAAGCGGGGTTTCCGGGCTCAGCGCTACATGATACAACTGCCGCTCTTCCCATTGCATCACCGGCATCACCACTTGCTTGCCCTGAGCCTGCAGAGTTTCGGTGATTTGCCTCGTAGCCGGCTCCCGCCGTGCTTCCATAGCCGAAAACAAATGGATAACGCCCGCCGCCTGCATTTCCGGCAGCCGCAACACCCGCTCGGCAATCGCTGCAGAAAACGCCTGATACTGCTCGGCTGAGATTCCGGCCCGAAGGGCTTTCATCTGCTCTCGCAGCGCCTGCTTTTCTGCGCGTATTTGCGGGGTGATGGCATCGGAGCTGGCATCAAACGACTGCGGCATAACGGATCATGATGATATCAGGGAAAAATTTGTGGTGCCTCAATGAAAATTACTGATTCTTGTGCGGACTTCACAAGCAGCTTTTCCAGCTTCTTACTTCATCAACGTAATGCGCAGGCTTTGCTGTCCTCCCCCGGCGCTCACGCGCAGCAAATACACGCCGCTGCTTTCGCCTCGCAAATCCAGGCCAAGCCGGTTTACACCGCTGCGGAGCGCAAAGGCCGGCCGGCTGTACACTTTTTGGCCCAGTATATTAAAGACCTCTATTTCAGCCTGCATGGCGGATTCTGCCCGGATTTCCACGCTTGTTTCGGGATTAAAAGGATTTGGATAGGCCCGGCGCAGCTCGAAACCCTGCGGATGTTGCCCGGACGGCGCAGGGGCCGAAACAGGCGTGCCTGGCGCGTAAAGCTGAAATGCTTCGCCCGAAGGCAGCACGTGCATCATGGCCCGGCTTACCGCTGCGGCGTTTCGGGTATGGCTGCTTGAACCAGATGCCACGA
>JBMCPG010000351.1:0-2833 GCA_048626035.1 Cyclonatronaceae bacterium | reverse complement strand
GTATCAATGCCATAGGCCAGACCACTGATAATACTCAGGCCTTGCTTGCTGAGCTGCGTGGCAAACTCCCGGGCGGCGTGCTGTCCGTAGGCCGAAGGCTTGCGCGTGCCGATTACCGAAACGCCGGGCTGTGAGAGCGCCTGCCGATTGCCCCGGCCCCAAATAATGGATGGCGGATCATAAATATGCCGCAGCCGTTTGGGATAGTCGGCATCATCTATGGTCATCATCCAGGCGTCGGTTCCTTCTACCACGGCCAGCGCTTTATCCACCTCAGGCCAGTTTTTGAAGGCTTTGATGTTTTTTGCCGTGCGTGCACCAATGCCGGGAATACGGGTGAGTTGGGCAACAGAGGCTTCAAAAATGTCTTTGGGCTGCGCGAATGCCTGCGTTAATTTTATAATGCGGCTTGCCCCCAATCCCGGCACTAAATTTAGGGCGATATGTCCGCGAATATGCTCAATATCCATAGTGGGTAGATATGGAAAAAAGGGTGATTGAACGTCGGAAGTATAGATTTGCGAAGCACCGGTGCGGGAGGCTCAGGTGTCGGGGCTGCTGGCTTTTTGCTGCTGCACAATATCCCATAGCCTTTCGCCAAGCGCATCAAGCTGGTACTGTGTGGCCGAAGAAACGGGAATTACGGGCACTTCCGGGCCTACATCGGGCAGCTCTTCCAGCTCGTAGTCCGGAACTAAATCCATTTTACTTACCGCCAGTACGCGGGGCTTTTCCAGCAGGTCGGTACGGTAGGAGCGCAGCTCGTTCAGCAAAATTTCGTACTGCCGCTGTATGCCTTCTTCGGCATCGGCAGAGACTACAAAAAGCAGGGCGGCGTTGCGTTCTATATGCCGCAGGAAGCGCAGGCCAAGCCCTTTGCCCTGGTGCGCTTCTTCTATAATGCCGGGAATATCGGCAATCACGAAACTGCGGTAGCCGGGAAGCTGCACTACGCCTAAATTAGGTTCCAGGGTGGTAAAAGGATAATCGGCAATTTTGGGAGTTGCGGCCGAAAGCGTGGAAAGCAAGGTGCTTTTTCCGGCATTTGGAAAGCCTACCAACCCAATATCGGCAATGAGCTTGAGCTCAATTTCTACCACCAGCTCTTCCCCTTCCTCGCCCGGTTGCGAATATTTCGGCCGCTGATTGGTAGATGATTTGAAGTGTACATTTCCCAATCCGCCTTTCCCGCCGCTGGCCACAACCAGTTCCTGCCCGTTCGAGAGCACTTCACCGATAAGCCGGCGGCTCTCCGCTTCGTAAACGACGGTTCCGGGAGGCACGTCCAAAACCACATCCTCGCCGGATTTTCCCGACTTTTGAGAAGTTCCGCCCCGCCCGCCATTCGGCGCCAGAATATGTTTTTTGTAGCGCAGGTCCAGCAGCGTGCTCATGTTAGGGTTTGCCCTCAGAATGATGTGGCCCCCCCGGCCGCCATCGCCGCCATCGGGCCCGCCTTTGGGCACGTATTTTTCACGGCGGAAATGATTGGAACCTGCGCCGCCTTTTCCGGCTTTCAGGTAAATTTTAGCATAGTCGGCAAAGCGCATAAGGAAGCGTGTGCAAGAATATCATGAAATAAATAGAGCGAACAAGCAGCCCGCATGGGCAGTGCTGCGTATCAGGTGCTTTCCGGGGAAGCTGAAGAGCTTTTTTTGCCGTTTGTCGTAAGAATAGTTTCGGCCCCGGTAGTCCCGGCTTCTTTACTATCGGCTTTTTTTTGCTCCGGCGTGCGGTATTTATGCTGTAAAACCATCAGCAGCCGGCCAATTTTGCTTTTCAGCTTGGTGCGCGGCACAATAAAATCCAGGAAGCCGTGCTCGAGCAAATACTCTGAGCGCTGAAAGCCCTCGGGCAAATCGCGGCCGATGGTTTGGCGGATAACGCGCGGGCCGGCGAAGCCGATAAGGGCTTTGGGCTCGGCAATGTTGAAATCCCCCAGCATCGCATAACTGGCCGTTACGCCGCCGGTGGTCGGGTTGGTCATGAGACTGATATACGGCACGCGCGCTTTGGAGAGCAGGGCAAGTTTAGCCGCCGTTTTAGGCAACTGCATCAGAGAAAGTACGCTTTCCATCATGCGGGCCCCGCCGGATTGCGAAATAATGATAAGCGGAAATTTATGGGTTCTGGCATAGTCGATGCCGCGGGCAATCCGCTCGCCCACGGCCGAACCCATACTGCCGCCGATAAAGCGGAAATCCATGCAGGCAACTACAATATCCATACCGCGCAGCGTTCCGGTCGCCACGCGCACGGCATCGTCAAGGCCGGTTTTTTTACGAGTCTCGGCCAGGCGCTGGGCGTATTTTTTGCGATCTTCAAACTGAAGCGGGTCTGCCGAGTGCACGTCTGTGGCCAGCTCGGTGAAGTCTTCGTCGTCGAATAAAATATCGAAGTACTCTTTACTGCCAACAGGAAAATGATAGCCACTGGCGGGATCAACCCAGTTGTTGTCCTCCAGCTCGCGGCGGTGTACGGTTTCGCCCGTCTCGGGCACCTTCACCCAAACGCCCTCAGGCATTTCTTTGGGCGTTTCTGTTACAATATTGGATCCTTTGCGCTTAAACCAGGTCATATTAAGGTAGTATTTAGTTCCTGCTTTGGATAGAGAAATGAAAATATGATGGATGCAGCCTCATCCTTAATGTCTAATCGGGTAATATAACTTCTTTTTCGTTTTTGTAAAGAATGATGATTTACTGTGGCTGATATCGCGGCTCGAAGCTTTCGGGCTCCACTTCCTGGCAGAAAGCCCGGCCCTGCAGGCGATACAGAGAAATAAGATGCGCCGCCGACAGGGCTTTTGCTTCGGGGACGATGCTCACCTTGC
>JBMCPG010000350.1:0-2838 GCA_048626035.1 Cyclonatronaceae bacterium | reverse complement strand
TAACGGCTTTTATGCTTGTAGGCCTGGCATGGTATAAAGAGGCCTCTTCCTATTATTTGATTTCCGGCGGCTACGTATTTATTGCCCTTAATTGGTTCGTTTCCAGCTACTTTATGTCGAAACGGTATATCACAGATCACGGCATTGTAAAAAATATTAACGATCCCTCACAAACGGTTCCCTGGAGCTGCATTCAGGATTTTATTGAATATGAAACCCTTGACACAGGCGAGGAAGGCGCGGCCGCGGCGGCCTACCCGCATGGGGGAGATTCGCTGCGTTCGAGTGCGGCGTTGATACAGCATTTTCTGGCGGCTGCGGGGGCAGCACCTGCGCCACCGGAAAACGAGGAAACCGCCAACAACAGCGAAGCACGAAAAGCCCGCATTAAGGCCATCATACAGGCCCGTAAAAATGGTAAAGAGCGCGAAAAAAGCTATACGTTTATTTATATGCAGCGAAATGCCTCAAAATTACCAAGCGATAGCTGGCAGTTTGCCCGGCTTTCAGAAAAAGATAGCAAGCCCGGGGCCGGAAAAGCACAAGGAACCGCATCCTTCCATTGCTTCCGCCTGGAGCTGCACGTACCGGCTCACAAGGTCGGGCCATTTCGTAAAATTCTCAACCATAAGCTGGGCCGGCGGTTTCAGCACGGATTTTCCAATATCCCGGTTTACCGGCGCACGCCCTACCGTTCGCGCTAAAGCAACGCCCTTGTTTTTCCTTGTTTAGCTTCTTTATTATCATTCTTTATATTTTTCCATTTGAGTACTTTCGACACTGAATTTATCCCTTCTGTTAAAGCATCAGACGGTCCTGAAAAAGCAATTCTCGTAGGCCTTTACGGGCAGGAAACCCATCATATTAAAGCTTTAGAATATATCGACGAGCTGGAAATGCTGGTAAAAACGGCCGGTGGCAAAGCCGCAAAAAAGGTGCTTCAAAACCGCGATACGCCCGATCCTATCACCTATATCGGGAAGGGAAAGCTTCAGGAACTCACCAGTCTGGCCGAAGAACATAAGGCCGATATGCTTGTGTTCGATGATGATCTTTCCCCTACGCAGGCGCGCAATGTGCAGAAAGCCACCAATATAAAAGTGCTGGACCGCAGCGGCCTCATTCTCGATATTTTTGCTTCACGCGCGAAAACGGCGGCGGCCAAGACGCAGGTAGAGCTCGCACAGCTCCAGTATCTACTGCCCCGGCTCACGCGCTATTGGACGCACCTTTCCCGGCAAAAAGGCGGTATTGGCACCAAAGGCCCCGGCGAGACTCAGATTGAAACCGACCGCCGTATTATTGGCCGGCGTATTGCTATGCTCAAAAGCAAGTTGAAAAAGCTTGATAAACAGCGCCAAACCCAGCGCAAGGGCCGCTCCAACACGCTGCGTATTGCGCTGGTGGGATATACCAACGTGGGCAAATCATCACTTTTAAATGCCCTCACCGATACGGGCGTGAAAGCCGAAAACAAGCTTTTTGCCACCCTCGATTCTACCGTGCGCCGCTTCCAGACCCGCCACACCACGGTGTTGCTCAGCGATACGGTGGGTTTCATACGCAAGCTGCCTCATCATCTGGTTGATAGCTTCAAATCTACGCTCGATGAAATCCGCGAATCCGATATTCTGATTCACGTGCTCGACGCGTCTTCGCTTTCTGTGCTGGAATATAAAGCCGTCGTAGATGAGACCCTCGAAAGCATCGACAGCGCCGGAAAGCCCACTATCCTGGTTTTTAATAAAATTGATGCGGTAGAAGCGCCGGAAACAACGGCTGGTCTGCAGCGCCAATTTCCGGACGCCGTTTTTATTTCCGCCTCCCGGGGCATTGGCCTCGAACGCCTTGAAGAGCACATAGAAGCTTATGCCATGGCCGATTACCGCCGCGTTGGCATGCGAATAAGCCTTCAGAATTTTAAGGCCATCAGCTATGTGTTTGAGCATGCTGAGGTGTTTCATAAAGCCTGGGAAGACGACGGCGTAAAGCTCGATTTCTCTATTCATAAAGATGATCTGGCCCGCTTGTACGAGTCGTTAGATGAGAATGAATACACCCGGCTTTTCACCGAAAAAGCCCGCGCCGTACATCCGGGCACTTCAGAGTAAACTGAATTTTAATGCCTCTGCCATTGTTACAAAAAGTGAAATTAAGCATGCCTTTCAAATGCTTTTGCTTACTGTTTTTAGATAAATCTTGATTTTCACAAAAAAAGTTGCTGTTCGCCACATAATCAGTAGATTTTTTTTTATACTAAAGAACAGCAGTTACACGGCTGTGTTTTCAGCCTATAACATCATTTCATTGCTATGTTTGTACATGAAGTTATAAATCCTCTACATATTCCTTTAAGAGCGACCAGTACCGTAGCCGACGGCCTTAGCGAAATGGAGAACCAGGGCGTTGACGTAATCGCCGTTATTGATTTTACGACTTCCCGCCTGCTGGGCACCGTTAATCGCGCCCAGCTCGAACAGGAAGAAGATGCCGAACGCACGCTGTTCTCTATTGTTCGCCGCGATCCGCTTTCTATTCCGGCACAGGCCCACATTTTTGATGCTTTGCGTATGTTGCATAAACGCTCGGTTCCTGAACGATCGGCCATCGTAACGGGGCAGAATGAGGCGTTCAATGGCATCATTTATGAAGAACAGCTCGAAAAAGCCGCCCTCAGCCTGCTTAATCCCCGGCAGAAAGGCAGTACGATTATGGTAGAAGTGAGTCCCGGCGACTATAGCCTTATAGATTTGGTGCGTATCGTGGAGCTGGAAGGTGCTAAAATTCTTGGCCTTGGCGTACAGCCGCCCACGGCCGAAGAACAGCGCTTTCGCATCA
>JBMCPG010000349.1:0-2847 GCA_048626035.1 Cyclonatronaceae bacterium | reverse complement strand
GCCCCGTGAGGTAGGCAAACCGCGTATCGGCCTGAAGGCGGTTGCCGCGCCGCTGCATACTTTCGGAGCTGTAGAGCCATTGCAGCGAATCGGCATGGACGCGGAATACCACCAGCCCGTCGGATTCCGAAAGCGCATAAAGGTGCAGGTCGGAAGCGGCAAGGGAGCGTAGTTTTGGAATCTCCAGCTGGTGAGAAGTGTCTTTGCTCAGGCGGGCGGTTTCGCCGGTCTGCGCGCCGGCGGTAGAAAACAGGCCGCAAAAAAACATCATAAAAAGAGCAAAAGCCGCGGCGGCCGGGCGCTCAAAATGAGAGGGTAAAAGCATGCGTAATTAATAGATTAAATAAAGTATTCACAACGATAGCAGGCGGTACGGCGGGAACCAGAAACCTGCCAACGCATCTACAGCCAGTTATGTTTTTGATACCATCGTATCGTATGGCGGATGCCATCCTGAAGGCTGCGCGTTTGGCGATATTTCAGCTCACGCTTTATTTTCTCGACCGAGCAGGTCCATTGATGCGTCATTTCCCGGGCTTTATCCCGGTTCAAATCGGGATATGCCCCGAACAGCCCGCCGGCTCTTTCGATAGTACTGCCGGCCAGCTGCACCAGTTTGGGCGGCAGCGGAAGCGTAAAAAGCCGCCGCTGAAGCGCCTCGCCCGTAGCCGTTTTTATTTGGTTCCAGGTATATACGTCTTCGCTCGATACGAAATAGGTGTGCACGCCCTGTTCCCGTTTTGTGCCGGCCAGCAACAAACCCTGGACTACATCATCTACATGCACCATGGAAATGCGCGCGTCTGCGTTTCCGCCCACGATGGGGCAAATACCGCGCCCGGCAATCTGAAAAAATGATAAAATCTGTTCTTCTCTCGGGCCATATACCGCCGGCGGCCGCAGCAGGGTGATGGAATCGGAGCCGGTAGCCGTGCGGTGCACCATTTCTTCCATCAGCTTTTTGGAAACGCCATACATGCTTATGGGCATAAGCGGATCTTCTTCGGTGAGCGGACGCGAGAAGCTTGGCCCGGCGGCCGCCAGCGACGAAAGCATCACAATTTTGGGTACGCCCGCTTTCTGGGCCGTGCGGAGCAGATTTTCGCTGCCTTCAACATTTGCATAGTTGAGGGTTTCTTGTTTGGGCGCCTTTACCAGCGCCGCCAGGTGGTACACCAGGTCTGCCCCGCGCATGCCTTCGCGCAGGGCTTCGATATTGTCAAGATCGCCTTTTACCGGAACTACCGGCCGGCCGGCCAGCCATTTAAGCTTGCTACGCACCAGCGTACGCACTTCATGCCCCTGCTCGAGCAAGGCTTCCACCAAATGGCTGCCAATAAAACCGGTTCCGCCGGTTACGAATATTTTCATAGAAAAATGAAATGTGCTTATCTTTGGCGCTTATTACGTATCATAAAAAAAGAGTGCAGGCATAAAGATAGGCAAGATTCCGGGGAACTGCTTGCCCGTTATAGCTTTTTTTGCCCCGCTGGGCAGCCAGGGGACTGCAAAGGTGTTTTTGTGCCGCAAACGCGCATATCCGGAAAAGACGGGCGCTTTTTTGCTTTTTTATGATGGCATTCCGGCTCCCCGGCTATCATGTATTTTTAGTCATGTTTCATGAACTCTTCCCGACTGCGCGTTGCCCTGTTTACGGGCAATTTTATACACATAAAAGACGGCGTTTCTCTTACGCTTAACCGGCTTGTGGAAACCCTGCTGGCCCGCGGTATGCAGGTGCTTACCTTCGGGCCGGGCATTAAACCCCCGGCGCTTGGGCCAACCGGCGATTTTGTTGAAGTGCCCTCGGTAGGGGCTCCGGGCCGGCCGGAATACCGGATTTCGCTTTTTCTGCCGCTGGCGCTGCGTGTGCAGCTCGAAAGCTTCCGCCCGGATATCATCCATATTGCCACACCCGATATTTTGGGCGCGGCCGCGCTTCGGTTTGCCCTGCGCCATCATATACCCGTGATTTCATCTTATCATACCCACTTCCCGAGCTATCTCAAATATTACGGCCTCCCGTTTTTAGAGCCCTTGCTGTGGAAGTATCTGTTCTGGTTTTACGGGAAATGCGAAAAAGTCGTATCTCCCTCCGAATCCATGAATCAGTTTTTGATTCAAAAGGGCATGCCAGCCGAAAAAATGGGGCTTTGGTCGCGCGGTATCGAAGCCGATATTTACCATCCCGGCCAGCGCGATGAAGCCTACCGGCGGGCCCTGGGCTTTGCCCCCGAAGATGTGGTCGTAAGCTTTATTTCCCGGCTGGTGTGGGAAAAAGACCTGCGCACTTTTATAGATAGCGTACGGCTGGCGCAGCAGCAGGAGCCGCGCATCAAAATATTGATCGGCGGCGACGGCCCCATCCGCCGCGAGCTGGAAAACGAGCTGCCTGATGCCGTCTTTACCGGCTACAAATCCGGGGAGGCCCTGGCCCGCGTATATGCCGCCGGCGATATTTTCTGTTTCCCATCCGATACCGAAACCTTTGGCAAAGTCTCCCTGGAGGCTATGGCCTGCGGCCTGCCGGCTGTCGTAGCCGATGCCGTAGGCAGCCGTTCGCTGGTGAAGCACGAAGAAACCGGCTTCCACGTGCCGGCTCAGCAGCCCGAAGCCTTTGCCCGAAAGCTGCTGCTGCTGGCCCGCGACCAGCCGCTGCGCCGCCGCATGTCGCAAGCCGCTGTACAACACGCCCGCACCTACGACTGGCCGCGGGTGATGCAAGACCTGATAGATGCCTACTATGAGGTGCTTGCCCGCTCTTCCTTCACTTCCCGTTAAGCCCCGTTTCTACGGAACTTTTCATCACCCTTAGCCTCTTCTGCTCCTTTCGAAAATCCTCTACCT
>JBMCPG010000348.1:0-2848 GCA_048626035.1 Cyclonatronaceae bacterium | reverse complement strand
GACTCTGCCGGGCTTTTCAATTTTACGCTGGAAACGCTCGGTGAAGAGGGGCCAAAGGCCAGCATCAGAGAGCGCATCGACGATGTATATGCCCTGGAACCGCCGCCGGAACTCTTGCGCATCAAGACCTATTACGAGCGGCAACATCTCAAAAAAGGCCGCATCATCAAATATCTATGCTTTACGCTCTAACCAATGTCCTTTTTTGATAAATTCCGTTCGTTTTCCGCCGGGCCGCAGCTTTCTGAAAGCTGGCTACACCCACAAACTGCAGGCGATATAGACGCTATTTTTGAAGAAAGTGCCGGCGACAAAAACACGCTGTACCTCATTTATAAACATAGCTTTAGCTGCGGGATATGCTCCTACTCGCTGCGCCGACTGGAAGAACGCTTCGGGGATTTTTCCCCGCACGTAAAGCCCTATTTTATTGATGTGAGGGCGCAGCGGGCGCTATCGAACCGCGTAGCCGAAAAAAGCGGGGTAGCCCACCAGTCGCCGCAGGCTATTTTACTCTATGATGGCGCCGTGTACTGGAGCGATTCCCACGGTGGCGTGCGGGCTGAGCCGGTGCTGGAAAGCCTGGAAGAATTGGGAATACGCGGAAAGAAAAGCTAATCTGGCTTTTTAGCTTCATGAAGCGTTTCAAAAAAGCTGTTCCAGGGCATCATCACACATTTGCGCCGGGCAGGATAGGCGCGAATCTGAGCTAAAGCCCGCCACGGCTCGGCATCATTATCCGGTGCCTCTGTTTCGGGAGCCGTTTTATCGGTGATGCGGGCGACTTCCTCATAGATTCGGCGGGCTTCATGGAAAGGCAAGCCCCGTAAAAAGCGGGCCGCAAACCCGGCCGAAGCCTTGCACATCATGCAGCCAGATGCCTCGAAACGAACATCACCAAGGCGGTTCCGGTCCGTATCGACTTCGATATACCAGCGGACTTTATCGCCGCAAAGGGGATTATGGCCCACGCCTGTGCGGTATTGAGGCCGGGTTTGTGCTGGTGGCGGGCTGGCAAACTCCGCATCGCGGCTGGCCTGAATCAGCAACTGACTGTAAAGGGAAGATTTCATATTTTAGCAGATTACATTCATTACGCGACTTCACTTTACTATTAAGAACGAAGTCAACGGCTGGCATCATTCGCCTGGGATGCCATCACCCTTAATACCAACAAACTTATCCGACCTTGCTATGGCAGACTCCAATAAGCAGCACAATATAGACATTTCCGTAGAGCTGGATGATGATAACGTCCCGGAGCGCATCACCTGGAATGCGCAGGCCGCCGGCCTCAGGGAGCCGGCGCGCTGCCGGGCTATGCTGCTGGCCTTGTGGGATAACGACAAAAAAGAAACGCTGAAGCTCGATTTATGGACCAAAGAAATGACCGTAGATGAGATGAAGCTGTTTTTTTACGAAACCCTTACCACTATGGCCGACACGCTGGAAACGGCTACCAAAGATGAGCGTATTGCCGGGGATATGCGTGATTTTTGCGCCTATTTTGCTGAAGAAATGGACGTGCAAACCAAGCGCAACAATCAAAAATAAGGCGGCCGTGTTCGCGGCTGTTTCACTTTAAATATGATGTAACGCGTGGAAAACGCTTCTGCTTCATCCTCATCAAAATCTGCTAAAATGCCCGTGGTAACGCTTTATACCGACGGTGCGTGCAGCGGGAATCCCGGGCCGGGCGGCTACGGGGCACTGCTGTTATGGAAAGGCAAAGAAAAAGAAATCAGCGGCGGGGAAGCGCATACGACCAACAACCGTATGGAAATGCGCGCCATTATTGAAGGGCTGAGCGCCTTGAAAGTGCCCTGCCGCGTAACCATCAAAAGCGACAGCGCCCTCATCATTAATGCGTTTACCAAAGGCTGGATTGAGAGCTGGCAGCGGCGCGGATGGAAAAAAGCCGACAAGAAACCGATGGAAAACGCGGATTTATGGAAGGCCATGCTGGAAGCTGCCCGCCCGCATCATATCACCTGGGTAAAAGTGAAAGGCCATGCCGGCGTGGAGCTGAATGAGCGCGTGGATCGCCTGGCCGTGAGAGCCGCAGCGGCGCAAAAATAAGCTATCGGCCGGTAGAGCCGAAGCCGCCCGCCCCGCGCCCGGTTTCCGGTAGCCTGTCACGTTCTGAAATCCTGGCCCGGCAAACGGGCGCAATCACAAGCTGGGCAATACGTTCCCCGCGTGAAATAACAACCGTTTCTGCTCCGTGGTTGATGAGCAAAATTTTAAGCTCTCCGCGATAATCGGCATCCAGGGTGCCGGGGCTGTTCAGCAAGGTGATGCCCTCCCGCAGCGCACGTCCGCTTCGGGGCCGGAGCTGGCCTTCGTAGCCTTTCGGGAGTGCAAAAGCAAACCCGGTGGGCAGCAAGCGCCGCTGCCCGGGCGGAATGCTTACCGGCTTATCATCCGGTACGGCGGCTGCGAGATCCAGGCCGGCAGAAAGGGCCGTGGCGTATGAAGGAAGCGGCAGATCCCCGGCGTGCGGAAGCCGCTGGATTACAACAGAAGCAGATGCCATCATAATGCAACGGCTCCTTCCGCATTAATAGCTGAAATATAAATATCGCTTTCCAGTCCGGCTTCTGAAAGCGCGCGCTGCATAGCTTCTCCAGCCGTTTGGGCGGCTTCTTTGCCTTCGGCCAGCGCAAAAACCGAAGGGCCGGATCCTGAAATACTGCATCCGATAGCGCCATTTTTCATAGCGGCCTGTTTCATCACATCAAAGCCGGGAATGAGCAGACTGCGCACCGGCTCAAAAATGATGTCGTTCAGGGAGCTGCCGATGAGGCGGTAGTCTTTTTCGTAGAGTCCGGCGATGAGGCCGCCGAGA
>JBMCPG010000347.1:0-2849 GCA_048626035.1 Cyclonatronaceae bacterium | reverse complement strand
CCGCTGCTTTTGAGCCGAAGCAACGGCCCGCCGCAGGAAATCCGGACGGTTATAGGTTGGGATAATAACAGAGACAAGCGGCAGGTTTTGGGCAGACATGCGAAAAGAGAAGTAATATGAAATCGGATTGCCGGAATGATACCAAGATTACGACACTTTTCACGTTTCGTTTTTGCCGGCATGAATGCGGCTTGTCTGCGCGTTGTTCAGGCATGAGATTGCCTCAACGCAACCTTTGCCAATGCCGGTCAATCCCTTATTTTGATGCCGTTGCGTAATCTTCAATTATTGCGCATCAACCGGCCATTATTTTTCATACTTCTCAACTATTCTTATGAGCACCGCTTTCGATTCTCTGGATATTCCGCTGTTAAAACGTATTCTCGAAACGCCCGGCGCGCCCGGTTTTGAACGCCCCATACGCGAGGTCGTGATTGATGAAATCAAGCCGTATGCCGATGAGCTGCGCACCGACGGCATGGGCAACCTTATTGCCCGCAAAAACGGCGGGGCGCGCAAGGTGATGGCCGCCGCCCACCTCGACGAAATCTCACTGATCGTAACCGGCATCGACAGCAACGGCTTTATCCGGTTCCATACGCTCGGCGGCTTCGACGCCAAATCCCTGCTGAATCAGCGGGTAACCGTACATGGAAAAGAAGATCTAACCGGCATTATCGGCGGAAAAGCTCCGCACGTGCAAACGGCCGAAGAGCGCAAGCAGACGCCCAAAACCACGGATTTATTCATTGACTGTGGACTTTCAGAAGAAAAGGTGAAGGAGCTGGTAGAAGTCGGCACGCCGGTAACGCGGAGTCAGACGCTGGCGTTTTTGGGCGACAACATCACCTGTAAATCGCTGGACAACCGTATTTCGGTCTATATTTTGATTGAAGCCCTGAAGCAGGCGGTGTCCACCGGGGTGGACTTTTACGCCGTATTCACCGTTCAGGAAGAAGTAGGCGTGCGCGGAGCGCGGGTGGCGGCCCACGATATTGCCCCGGAAATCGGCATCGCCCTGGATGTAACCCTGGCCAATGACCTGCCGGGCGCCGATACGCATCAAAAAATATCCGTTTTGGGGGAAGGCACGGCCATTAAAGTGATGGACGGCAGCGTGATTTGCACGCCCGAATTGGTTCAGTTTGCCGCTGATATGGCCGACAAACACGAAATCAAGCATCAAAAAGAACTGCTCACCGCCGGCGGAACCGACACCGCCGGCTTGCAGTATCTTACCGGCGTAGGCGCACAAGTAACCTGCGTTTCCACCCCGACGCGCTACCTTCACACTACCGTAGAAACCTGCAACGCCGCCGACGTGCTGCACGGCATCGCCCTCATGAAAGCCCTGATTGAGGGCATACACGAATACCAAGCCTGAATGCTACCAACGAGCCGCATCATAAAAAACAACGCGCCGTGAAAACAAGTAAAACATCCGTTTCGCCGGAACATGCCGATACCGGACTGCTGCTGCACTCCACCGGCCTGGTAAAAAGCTATAAAAAACGGCGGGTCGTCGATGAAGTGTCCATCAGCGTGCATCAGGGCGAGATTGTGGGCATTCTGGGGCCAAACGGTGCCGGAAAAACCACGACCTTCTACATGTTTATGGGCCTGGTGCGGCCCGACAGCGGGCATATTTTCCTGAACGACACCAAAATGACGCGCATGCCGATGTACCGCCGGGCGCGGCTGGGCATCGGCTATCTGGCGCAGGAAGCCAGCGTGTTTCGTAACCTCACGGTACGCGAAAATCTGGAATCTATTCTGGAATATAAATCCATCCCGAAAGCAGAGCGCCGGGAAAAAGCCGACAGGCTGATCGAAGAATTCAATCTTCAGGGCGTGGCCTCAAATCTGGGCTATTCGCTCTCCGGCGGCGAGCGGCGGCGCACCGAAATCGCGCGGGCGCTCATCACCGATCCCAAATTTATTCTGCTGGATGAGCCGTTTGCGGGCGTAGATCCCATCGCCGTAGAAGACATTCAGAACATTGTGCACACGCTCAAAGCCCGGAATATTGGCATATTCATCACCGATCATAACGTGCACGAAACCCTGGCCATCACCGACCGAGCGTACCTGATGTTTGAAGGGCGTATTTTGATGGAAGGCACCGCCGAGCGCCTGGCCGAAGACGAAGAAGCCCGCCGGCTGTATCTGGGCACGCAGTTTAAGCTGGACCGGTATTCATAGCGTGAAAGCATTTCAGACTCGCAGCCCGAACACTTTTGAAGCAGCATGAATATCTATTCGCATAAAAAAAGCAGCCCAAGCAGCAACGTAGAAAAGCGCCTCTACCTACAGCAGCGCTATCTTGAGTTAGGCAACAGGCTTCCCGAGCGTTATGGCGGGGATTTGCAAAATCATTGCTACTGGCGGATCAGTTCCGATGCGGCCTGCCGGGCGCCGTGGAAAACGAAGGTGCGGACGCCGTTTTACAAATATGCTCGGTTTGAACTATTGCAGCGGGCCGTTTCGTATCTGGAATATATGATGGCGCACGAGGATGTTATCGCAGATCTGAATGCGTATTCGCTAAAGCTGCGCGGAAAACGGACAGGGGATGATTGATCAGATCCTGAACAGATCCTTCACCAATGATTATATGGGCGACCCTGTTTATCCGGGATTTAGGCGAGGTGATGGAATAAATTGAGGTGGAAAAAAAATATAGACGTAAATGTTTTTTAATACTTACTTGATACCCCCCCCCTTTTTTTATTATTATTTACATAACTACGTAACATAAACTAAATAAACGTAATTATGATTAAAAGTGTAACTCAACTTTCGCACTTGTACAGAATGAACGGTGTTAAAAGTCAAGTGGCCAGAGCTTT
>JBMCPG010000346.1:0-2865 GCA_048626035.1 Cyclonatronaceae bacterium | reverse complement strand
ACCACGGCTCCAGGTCGGCGTAGCGGATAGGCCAGTCCACGGCGATGCCGTCTTTGGCGTTGGCTTCAAAATCCAGGTCGCTGAGGCGGTAGGACTGCCGGCCCCACATAATGGAGCGCCCGCCCACGTGATAGCCGCGAATCCAGTCGAACCGCCGGACTTCCTCGTAAGGCTGGTCGGTATCCTTCACCCACCAATGCAGCACCGACGGGCGGATGGAATAACCCGTGCGCATCTGCTTTTGATAGTCTTTGGCCTGTTCGGCCGTAATCCGGTCGCCGTTGGGCAGCTCCCAGGGCGCTTTGTTCATGGTCGGATAATCGGCAATATGCCGCACGTTGCGGCCGCGCTCGAGCACCAGGGTTTTGAGGCCGCGCTCCGTAAGTTCTTTGGCCGAAATGCCCCCGCTGATGCCCGTGCCCACCACGATGGCATCGTAGCTGTGGTCTTGTGTCGCCTTGATATTCAGATTCATAGTTTTAGTAGCTGATTGATGTGATGAAGCTTTTTATAGTCGTCGGATGCGCATATTGCGGAACATGACCACGTCGCCATGGTCCTGAAGGCCGATATGGCCGTTTCTGATGGCGCCAAACTCGTTATGATCCCTGAATTTGCTGTTACGCAGCATTTCGAACCATTCCGGGGTGAAGCGCTCATATTCTACCACCAGCGCCCCGTTCTGATAGTGCTGCACGGTGTTGCCCTCCGAGACGATGCGCACCTGATTCCATTCGCCGAAGGGGCGGGCGTTTTGCGGCTCGGCCGGAATCAAATCATATAATGAACCGGCCCGGCGGTTTCCGTCTTCGCCCATATCGGCATCCGGGTGGTTTTCGTTGTCCAGAATCTGCATTTCCAGACCCGACCAGTAAATTTCCTGGGTCGGCTGTTCCAGCACATGGTAAAAAATGCCGCTGTTGCCGGCTTCGGTAACCATCCACTCCAGCTCCAGCTCGAAATCTTCAAACGTTTCCCGGGTGATGATATCCAGGCCCGACGTCCACTCTTCTTTCTGCGGCGGGCGAAATACTAACAGTTCCTCCTCTATCTGCCAGCCGTAATCGGGCAGGCCATCCTGGTTATAAACCCGCCAGGACTGCTCAAAACTCTCGGCGCTGCCGTCGAACAAGGAAATCCATTCTGCGGCCGGGGCGCTGGTTTCAGGGGCGGGCGCCTGGCAGCCGGGAACCGACAGAAGTAAGGCACAGGCGAGCGAAATGTTAAAAAAAATACTTGAAAAGCCGGAACATGGCCGGTAAAGTAGCCCAGAATTCATATAAATATTCGCATATATGTTTGGATGATGGGTACGCAGCCCGCTTCTTGAAAGCGCTTTCTTGTGTATCAAGAGCACCGGCCGCATGCGTTAGTTTTTTTGAGTGTAGCAGAAAAGTCGAATGAGGTAGGCGGCCGATATCAAAAAAGCAGGCTGTAGCTCATTTTTCAAAATAGCACAAGTTTGCTAAAAAGCGCTTACATTTTCCATCATAATTCTAAAACTTATGAAAACGTGTGCAGCTTCCGGTTGCACCGCCGATGCGGGGCGCTTTTATAAAACCGCTATTCCGTTTTAGCCGGCCTATTGTTACATTACGAAACAATAGAGATTAAAACCAGCACAAACATGCAGCCTGCAAAAATGATCACAACTTCATATTATACAATTTCTTAAATAAACTACAGTATGGAATCCAAGCTTCCTCAAGGCCCGGCCTCCCGCATCGATTGGAGCATCTATATGCCGGGGATTTCTATAGACGGCGTTATTTTCGGATACGAGGCCGGATGCCTCCGGATTTTGCTGCACGAGTATAAAGAAATAGATTTTTTCGGGCTTCCCGGCGGCTTCCTGCAATATGATGAAAGCCTGGATCAGGCGGCCGCCCGCATCGTGCGCGAACGCAGCGGACTGCATGACATCTACCTGAATCAGTTCTACACGTTTGGCAGCCTGCTGCGCAGCAACCCGCAGGTGATGAAAGAACTCATGTACCAGCAGGGCGCGCGGCTTCCCGAGAACCACTGGCTTTTCGGGCGCTTTGTGAGCGTGGGCTATTACGCGCTCGTGGATTATGAAAAGGCCCGCCCGGTGCCCGATGCTTTTTCCGATCATTGTAGCTGGCACGATATTTACGCGCTGCCCGACCTCATGCTCGATCATGAAAAGATTGCGTTTAAAGCCTTTGAGCAGCTTCGCGAGCAGGTTGAGCACGGACCAATAGGCGCTAATCTGCTCGATGAACGCTTCACCATGAGTGAGCTGCAGCTTCTCCATGAAACCATTCTCGGCAAAAAATTACACCGAACCGGCTTTCATCGTAAAATGATGCAATCGGGCCGGCTGCAACGCCATGGCAAAAAAAGCACGGGAAAGCCCCACCGTGCCCCGTTTTTGTATAGCTTCAACCCCGCACTCAGTCAATAGATGAAAATGGTGAATGGTGAATGGGGAATTATTTTTCTGACCACTGACCACTGACCACTGACCTCTGACCAGTTTAACCGCAAAGAACACAAAGGACGTCGCAAAAGCCACGAAGGGGATGATAATTTTAAATGCTCAATTTTAAATTTTAAATGCAGCATTAATATCTACGTTCTCGACCTCAAATCTTCAAATCTTCAAATCCTTTTCTCCCTCAGCGCCCGTCATTCTAAACCATGCTGCCGGCGGGGAACGTGCGTTTAGAGAAAAGATGCAGGCCGACCTTCAAAATAGGTTATAAGAAATCTCGTGAAGAATCTCCCGCCAACGGTTCAAATACGGCAAGGGAAGAATGGAAAATGGGGAATGGGGAATTATTTTTCTGACCACTGACCTCTGACCAGTTTAACCGCAAAGAACACAAAGGACGTCGCAAA
>JBMCPG010000345.1:0-2868 GCA_048626035.1 Cyclonatronaceae bacterium | reverse complement strand
AGTAAAGTGAGCAAGAAAGAGCCCGAGGCCGACAAAACCCTGAAAAAGGCCCCGGAAGCTTCCGGGAAAAAGGCCGATTCGGTTAACACCAGCGTATTAAAGCCATCGGCCCCTAAAGAAGAAAAGGCCAAAACGCCGCCTGAAGCCGATAAAACAAGCGATACGGACAAAAGCGCAGCAGACAAAAAAGACAGCGCTTCTTCCGATACATCCTCCGGCAATCGCGCCTGAAACGCTCCGCCAGCATTCCCTGCGGCCCGTTGTACGATAAAAGCAACGGGCCGCGTTGGGATTAGGCCTTTCAGAACTAATATTCTACGCTACTCATCTCAATATTTATTTATGAAACTACACGCAACCACGGTAGTCGGCATCATCCATAATGGCCAGGCGGCCATTGCCGGCGACGGACAAGCAACGCTCGATAAAACCGTGCTCAAATCTACGGTGCGCAAGGTGCGCAGCCTTCAGAATGGCAAGATTCTTGCAGGATTTGCCGGTTCTACCGCCGATGCCTTCACCCTGTTCGAAAAATTTGAAGAAAAACTCGGGCAATACAACGGTATTTTGCAGCGGGCGGCCATCGAAATGGCCCGCGAATGGCGCAGCGACCAATATTTACGCAAGCTCGAAGCTCTGCTCATTGTTATGGATCAGGAAAATGGGCTGCTCATTTCGGGGCAGGGTGATGTTATCGAAGCCGACGACCACATCCTGACCATCGGCAGCGGCGGTTCGTTTGCCGCCAGCGCGGCCCGGGTGCTTAAAAAACACGCCCCGCATCTGAGCGCCCGCGAAATCGCAGAAGAAGCCCTGCACGCCGCGGCCGATATTTGCATCTACACCAATCACAATTTAACCGTTTTAGAAATTGGCGAACCTGAAAACAACTCCTGAAACCCCTCATAAAAACATCGAAAACCTGACGCCCCGCCAAATCGTAGAAGCGCTGAACCGTTACATCATCGGGCAGCAGGCGGCGAAAAAAAGCGTGGCCATTGCCCTGCGCAACCGCTGGCGGCGCATGAATTCCGAGGTCGGCATCCGCGAGGAAATCGTGCCGAATAACATCATTCTTATTGGCCCTACCGGCGTGGGAAAAACCGAAATTGCCCGCCGCCTGGCCCGCCTGGCAAATGCGCCCTTCATTAAGGTGGAAGCTACCAAATTTACGGAAGTCGGCTACGTGGGCCGCGACGTGGAATCCATGATCCGCGACCTCACCGAAATTTCCATCAGCATGGTGAAGGCCGAAATGCAGCAGCAGGTAAAGCCCAAAGCCGAAGAGCAGGTAGAAGAGCGTATTCTCGATCTGCTGATTCCCCCGCTTCGCAAAAAGGGCGGCCGCAGTAAAGCCGGGTTCCAGAATAAAAACCAGCTCGAAAGCGGACAAAATGATGATAATTTTGATCCCCAAACGGCTTCCGACGAAGAATTGAATGAGCGTACACGCGATAAATTCCGCCGAAAGCTTAAAAACGGCGAGCTTGAAGACCGCAAAGTAGAAATAGATATGCAGGCCGGCTCGGGGCAAACCATGCAGATTTTCGGGCCGCAGGGGATGGAAGAAATGGGCATGAACCTGCAGGATATGCTCGGCAACATCATGCCAAAGAAAACTAAAAAACGGCAGATGAAAATCTCCGAAGCCCGCAAGCATCTGTTTCAGGAAGAGGCCGAAAAGCTGATTGATCACGATTCGGCGGTGCAGCAGGCGCTCGAACGCGTGCAAAATTCCGGCATCGTGTTTCTCGATGAAATCGATAAAATTGCCGGCAACTCCGGCAAAAAAGGCGGCGGCAGCCCGGATGTGTCCCGCCAGGGCGTGCAGCGGGATCTGCTTCCCGTTGTGGAAGGCTCGACGGTTTCCACTAAATACGGTATGGTGAAAACCGACCATATTCTATTTATCGCCTCCGGAGCGTTTTCCACCAGCAAGCCCAGCGATCTGATTCCCGAGCTGCAGGGCCGTTTCCCGATTCGGGTAGAAATGGATTCGCTCAGCGAAGACGACTTCTACGAAATCCTGACGGCCCCTCAAAACGCCCTTACCAAGCAATACCAGGCGATGATTGCCTCCGAGGGCATCACCCTTAAATTTACTGACGATGCGCTGCGGCGTATTGCCAAAATCGGGGCAGAAGTGAATCAGGAAGTCGAAGATATAGGCGCCCGCAGGCTGCATACCATTCTCTCGACCGTACTCGAGGAGTTGCTGTATTCTATCCCCGACGACATCCACGAGGGCGAAATTACCATCGATCCCTCGTATGTGGAAAAGCAGCTCTCCAACATTGTGAAAAACAAAGACCTGAGCCAGTATATTTTGTAAGCTCCTTTGCCACATCTATAAAGCGCCTGCGGCCCGAAGCTGCGCAGGCGCTTTTTTTGTCTTTTTCAGACCTTGACGTACTAAAACGATATGCGGGAAACGTTCAGCAGGTGCATCGCCGTTATAGTTGTCAAATAAACACTCTGTAAATCGGAACACAATTGGAAATAGTAAGATGTATCATAGAATGCATCTTTTATTTTGATGAATTTGTAAACAATATTACATTCGTTTACTACTTATTACGCTTCAGTCTTGCACGGCAGCTACAATATGAAGTAAGCCAGCATCTGCATGTATTCCGATAGATTTAACCCCTCTTAAAAGCATAAGGCTTTTCATGATTAAACGATTTTTCGCCTCCGGGCTTTCCAGCCTTCTCATTCTCAGCGCACTGTGGATGTTTGGCTTCGACAATATTTTTGTAGATGATGAAGACACCCACGAAAAAAACCTGCAAAAATATGTGCAAACGCAACGCCGAGTTATCGATAATTACGTAGATAAGGTAGATGTGGATATGCTTTTCAAAGACA
>JBMCPG010000344.1:0-2873 GCA_048626035.1 Cyclonatronaceae bacterium | reverse complement strand
TCGAAAAGGAACACCAAAGATAGCCCCAAAAACCCACGCCTGTCAAGCGTTTTCTTATAAAAGCACCGGTTATCATCCGCTGAAAGCTGTTTTAAAACACTAAAGGTTTTCATATCATACAGTTATTACTTTTATCTTTTTGCGTCGCTTCACCCATTTTGGCTGATCTACGGCTTCATTTGCCTTCGGCAGACTTTTCATATCTTAAAAGAATTTTCTCTGAGCGGCTCTCTCTGCCCGCTTTCCCGAATGCTTTCACTTATCTCCCATCACATTTTTTATGATGTTCTTCCAGCACGAACTTAAACTGCCTTCCTTTCCGCGCGGATTTCATATCATCACCAAAGAGATACAGCAGGCGCTTCCTGAGCTTGCCGGGCTCGAAAAAGGAGTGCTTCATGTTTTTATCAAGCATACAAGCGCCTCGTTAAGCATTAATGAGAACGCCGACCCCACCGTGCGCGAGGATTTTGAGAGCTTTTTTAACCGTACCGTGCCCGAAAATACCGCTCTCTACAAACACACGCTCGAAGGCAGCGACGATATGACTTCACACATTAAAGCTTCGCTGCTGGGCGCGTCAGTAAGCATTCCGGTTACCGACGGCCGCCTCAACCTGGGTACCTGGCAGGGGATTTATTTGTGCGAGCATCGTAATTATGGCGGAAGCAGAACCCTGGTGCTCACCCTTTATGGAGCCTGAAACGCCCTTGCATCAATCCCTATCCGCCATATACTACTGCCGTTTCGCAGCAGGATATGGAGAAACAAGGGGGATAGCGGAGAAGCGCCGAAGCGGAGAGAAGAAATATCGTTGCAAAACGGAATTGTAGTTGGTAGCTCTTGTGTTTTATATTTATTTAGATTTAATCGGCTTAATATCTGCGATAAACCCCCAAAGCGTTTTGAGCCGCGTTAACGCAAGCAATCTTGGCCAACAGCGCTGCGTTTATGCTGCGTATTATTTTTCAATTTTATTTGCAAGAAGGTGATTTGCCCGGGCATGGATCAGAAAACGAGCTGTTTATTACGTACTACCAATATATTAAAGCGCTTTTCATCTCACGAGCCTCCTGTGGTGGACAAGGTTTCTTTTACCGTTGAAAAGGAAGAGATTTTCGCTATTCTCGGCCCCAGCGGCTGTGGTAAAACCACCACGCTCCGCATGATTGCCGGCTTTGAACGTGCCGATGAGGGCTCTATTCAGCTTCATAATAAAACCCTTGAGTGCCCCTACACCCATGTTCCGCCCGAAAAACGCGGCATCGGATTTGTGTTTCAGGATTATGCGCTGTTTCCCCACCTGAGCGTGCTGGAAAATGTGATGTTTGGCCTGGCCGGCGAAAGCAAGAACAAGCAGCGCACCCGCGCGGCCGAAATTCTTGAGCTTATTGGCATGAAGGCCTACGAAAGCCGCCGTCCGCACGAGCTTTCCGGCGGACAGCAGCAGCGTGTTGCCCTCGCCCGCGCGCTGGCCCCCGAGCCCGAAATGATGCTTATGGATGAGCCTTTTTCCAATCTTGATGCCGTTTTGCGCGAATCGACCCGCAACGAGGTGCGCCGCATTCTTAAGGCCGCCCGCATGAGCGCCGTTCTGGTTACCCACGATCAGGAAGAAGCCCTCTCGGTAGCCGACCGTATCGGCGTGATGGATCAGGGACGGCTGGTGCAGATCGGCACCCCGCAGGAAGTCTATTACCGGCCGAAAACCAAGTTTGTGGCCCGCTTTCTGGGGCGCACCAATCTGTTTGCGGCCCAGGCTTCCGGGCTCGAAGCCCAGTCGAATATCGGCCCGCTCATGCTCGACCGGCCTGCCCGCGGCGATGTAACCATTTCCATCCGCCCGGAGCACCTCACCCTCGAACGCGCCACCCCGGCCAACTGTAGCGGAACCTGTGGTGTTATAAATACCAGAGAGTTTAAAGGCCACGACATCACCTATTATGTGAAGCTGGATTCGGGCAATTGCATTGTGCATACCGATAACCGCATGCCGTTTGTCGAAGGCGATAACGTGGTCATTCGTCCGCTCGAGCCAGCCGTGGTGCTGGAGAATGAAGCTGGCACGACGGCCAACACCCCTTAATATGATGCCCGAACGGGCGCTGGTTCCAGTTTTTTCATGTCTGCATTAAACACCCCCAACCCAAGCGTTGCCACTCCGCCGCTTGCCAATAAAGAGGACGCAAGGTTTCGCTTCAACTGCTGCGATTATAGCGTGAGCGGGCAGGCCTTCGAGCTCTGGGAATCGCCCCGGGGCTACTGCTTTACCCATCCGGTACCCGCCGATCTCGCTTCCTATTACGACTCAAGCAGTTATTTGTCTCATCATAGCGACGAACCCGGGCTTATGGCGGCGCTTTATCGCCTGGCGCGCCGGACCAACAGCCGCTGGAAAAAACGCCTGCTCCGCCAGTATCTGAAGAAAACCGGAGCCTCCAACGCCTCTGTCAGGCTGCTGGATTTCGGCTGCGGGACCGGTCATTTTGCCGGGGCCTGCGCCGGGGAAGGGCATCAGGTAAGGGGTATAGAAACCGACCCCGATGCCGCCGCCCTTGCGCGCGAGCATACCGGGCTGCCTATCTACTCCGGGTTTTCCGCCTTGCCGGCCCCGCAAACGGCCGACGGCTTCGATGCCATCACCGCATGGCATGTGCTCGAACACGTGCCGCAGCCGGCAGAAACGCTGCACCATTTTTATGCGCACCTTAAGCCCGGCGGTCTGGCATTTATTGCAGTCCCCAATTTTAACAGTTTTGATGCCCGCTTCTATGGAAATAAATGGGCCGGTTACGACGTGCCCCGGCATCTGCATCATTTTACGCCCGGCTTTTTAGAAGAACTCGCGGCGGCGCAGGGATTTCGGGCCATCG
>JBMCPG010000343.1:0-2886 GCA_048626035.1 Cyclonatronaceae bacterium | reverse complement strand
CTTGGTTTCGGCTTCCGCGCCGGATTCCTGGGCATGCTCCACATGGAAATTATCCAGGAACGGCTCGACCGGGAATTCGACATGGATATCATCACCACAGTTCCCAACGTAGAGTATGAAGTCTTAACCAATGCCGGCGAAAGAGTGCTGGTAGATAATCCCAGCGATATGCCCGAGCCCGGCATGATCGACAAAGTCTATGAGCCGTTTATAAAGGCCCAGATTATTGCCCCGGCCGAGTTTATCGGCCCCATCATGAAATTATGCGAGGAGCGGCGCGGAAACTACAAAAATACCATGTATCTGGATGCCGTACGCGTAGATTTGACCTACGAACTGCCGATGTCGGAAGTGGTTTTCGATTTTTATGATAAGCTCAAAAGCAACACGCGCGGCTATGCCTCGCTCGATTATGAGCTGATTGGCATGCGCGAAGGCCACATGGTAAAGCTCGATATTTTGCTCAACGGCGAACCCGTAGATGCGCTTTCGAGCATCGTACACCGCAGCAAGGCCTTCGAATGGGGGAAAAAACTGTGCGCCAAGCTCAAAGAACTCATTCCGCGGCAAATGTATGAAGTAGCCGTGCAGGCCGCTATCGGCAATAAAGTAATTGCCCGCGATACCATTCGCGCCATGCGCAAAGACGTTACGGCCAAATGCTACGGCGGGGATATCAGCCGCAAGCGCAAGCTGCTTGAGAAACAAAAAGAAGGCAAAAAGCGTATGAAGCAGGTCGGTTCGGTAGAAATTCCGCAGGAAGCCTTTCTGGCCGTCCTTTCCATGAACGAAGACTAAGCCTGCCTGCCAGCTACGCCCGAAGATTTTTTAAATGCGGTGCCTAAAACTCAAAAAAATGAAGGTATTTATGATAGCCACAGCCTCGCGGGCGCTTTTGTTGTGCTGTATGATGATGGGCATCCTGCTCGCTTCCCCGCTGCATGCGCAGGAATCGGCTGCAGATGCGTTTGCCGAAGCTGAGATTGTGAAAGTCAGCTCCGAAAACGCGGCGGCGTTCCAGCGCGAATTTCGCAGCACCCGCTGGACCGGCCTCGGCATGCAGGGCATCACCGATATCGACCGGGTTCCCTCCATGGAAGTGCGCGCGCGTCTGCAAACCGTATTTGGCGATCCCACGCGGCAGCTCGAAGATTTAGCTTTTGAGCCCAATTTTCGCATTGCCGAGGCCATACAGTACGAATATTGGTTTGTAATAGATGATGAAATTCCCCTCATGATTCTCGACATCGACGGCCCGTTTGCCCGGGGGCTGGTCTATGCCGTTTCGGTAAGCTACATCGATTTGATGCCGCAGATCAAGCGCCGGCTTTCCCGGCTGCTGATGGAGCCTAACCGCCTGGCCGAGTTTGAAGACCTGTTTTTTTCGCCAGAGCGCGATACCTGGTACGAAGTCCGTTTTAAAGATGGCGAATTCGGATATGAAGAAATCGCCATGCCGGCTCGTTTCCGAAACTCCCCGATAGATAACTAAAACATCCCATCACCTTTATCTCCGTCCCTTTTGGCCAAAGATAAGAAAAATGCCCGCCGCAGCGCCTCAACACGGCGGCGCCAAACCGAACGCACTCCTCAGGACAAAGCAAAATCGTGGGCCAGCGAATGGACGCAGGCTATTTTATGGGCACTGGCGGCCGCCATTATTATACGCGCCTTTTTCTTTGGTGCCTACCGCATTCCCACGCCTTCCATGGAAAACACCCTGCTTACCGGCGATTTCCTGCTGGTTTCCAAAATGCACTACGGCCCGCGCACGCCGCAATCGGTCGGTATCCCCATCACCGGGATACATCTGCCTGGTGTAAAACTGCCCTCAGCGCGCATACCCGGCTTCAGCGAGATTCAGCGAAACGATATTTTCGTTTTCAATTACCCAATAGATGATGGCATCCCGTCCCAAAAGACAAACTACATCAAGCGGGCGGTTGGCATGCCGGGCGATACGCTCAAAATTGAATCAAAACAATTATTCGTAAACCACGAGCCCGCCGAAGATATTGAAACGCTTTTGTATCGCTACTCCATCAATTTACAGAGTGGCATCCGCCTGAGTAATGAACGCCTTAAAGAAGCCGGCGCCACGCCGCTGGGGCAGCAGGAACGCCGGGCGGTGGTTTTTATGAGTGAAGCAACGGCGGCCGTCGTCGAAACCTGGGAAGGAGTGGAAAGCGTAGAAATGCGCCGCGCCCGCCGCGAAGACGTGCGCAGCTCGCGCTTCCGGTTTTCGCAAGGGCCGGAGCGTTTCAACCCCGATTACATGAACGAGTTGGTGGTGCCCTTCGAAGGGCAGGAAGTAACCTTAACGCCCGATAACATCCATCGTTATGCCGACATCATTGAGCGCTACGAAGGCAACCATCTGGAAGTGCACGGCAGCCGCATCATCATAAACGGAGTAGAGCGGGAACGCTACACCATCGAGCGGGACTACTACTTTGCCATGGGCGATAACCGCGATAACAGCGAAGACAGCCGGAGCTGGGGCTTTGTGCCCGATAATCATGTGGTAGGCAAAGCGTGGATTATCTATTTTTCGATTGATGGCATGAAACCCCGGTTCAGCCGCGTGTTTTCCAGCGTGCACTAAAATAAGGTGAATGCCGGCCGGCGACATCGCGTTAAACACAAAATATAATCGTACGCCGAATTTTACCACCTGCAAGGAAAAAACTGATATGAGTTCACAACGCCTTGTTCTTAGCTCTGCGCCGCAACTACCAGACGTTGCGCTTAACATCTATTCTAAGTCGCAGCCAGCACAGATCCGCCTCGCCGAGACCCGTATTGCCACAAAATCGGCCAGCCCCAACGTAGTGCGCCATATTACTTTTGATGTTGGCGGCACCGAACTCGAAGGGCAATTCCGCG
>JBMCPG010000342.1:0-2891 GCA_048626035.1 Cyclonatronaceae bacterium | reverse complement strand
TCAGGAAGGTTCCGCCAAACGGAATGATGCCATCATGCAGGGCCATGCCGTTCATCATTGCGCCCATAGCATGTTCGCGCACCCCGAAATGGATATAAGTGCCATCATACTTGCCGGGCTGTAAAATCGAGGCCGATTGCGCCTTCGTGAGGTTACTGCCGCTTAAATCTGCCGAGCCGCCCAGCAGCGCCGGTATTTTTTGGGTGATGACATCGAGCACCTGCCCGGACGATTTGCGCGTGGCCAGGCCTTTTTTATCGCTGCTGAAAACCGGCAGCACGTCTTCCCAGGTGTCGGGAATCTTGCGCTCAACACGCGTTATAAACTCTTCTGCGTCTTCCGGAAAAGCTTTTTTAAATGCTTCGAAGGCCTCCTTCCATGCGGCTTCGGCCCGGGCACCTCTGGAAACGGCGGCGCGATACTGCTCCAGCACATCGTCCTCCACATGAAACGTTTTGCCGGCATCTACGCCGTATTTTTCTTTGGTCAGGGTGATTTCATCCTGGCCCAAAGGCGCTCCGTGGCTCGAAGAGCTGTCCTGTTTGTTGGGGCTGCCAAAGCCGATATGCGTGCGGCAAAGAATCAGGGAAGGCTTATCGCTTACCGATTGTGCTTCTTTAGTTGCTGCCCGGATAGCTTCGCGGTCGTGGCCATCAATAGGAATGCAGTGCCAGCCATAGGCTTCGAAGCGCTGCTGCACGTTTTCGGTGAACGCCAGATCGGTGGAGCCATCGATGGTGATTTTATTATCATCGTAAAAATAGATGAGCTTGCCCAGCTTCAGGTGGCCCGCCAGCGACGCTGCTTCCTGGCTGATGCCCTCCATCAAGTCGCCATCACTGACAATGGCGTAGGTATAGTGATCAACAATAGTATGGTTTTCGCGATTATAGCGGGCCGCCAGATGTGCTTCGGCCAGCGCCATTCCTACGCCGTTTCCAAAGCCCTGGCCAAGCGGGCCGGTGGTGGTTTCCACACCAGGCGTGAGGCCCACTTCCGGATGGCCGGGCGTAAGGCTGTTCCACTGCCGGAAATTCTTAAGCTCTTCCATACTCAGCTTATAGCCCGTGAGGTGTAACAGACTATACAGCAGCATAGAACCATGGCCGGCCGAAAGCACAAAGCGATCGCGGTTAAACCATTTGGGATGCTGCGGATTATGCCGCAGAAAATCGTTCCAGAGTACATAGGCTACATCCGCCATTCCCATGGGCATACCGGGATGGCCGGAGTTGGCTTTTTGAACCGCATCAATAGAAAGCGTGCGCAGGGTGTGTACACAACGCTGCTCGAGGGATAAAGACATGTATATATAGGTTGTTTATGTTGAAATATTGGAGAGAGTGAGTACGGCTATCGAATCATACATGATGGTTTTTGCTTTGCCCGCCGGAAGATAGCTAAAATAAATGGAAGCCGCGTATTCAGATTGAGGCTGAACTATTTTCTACCAGCCCGGCTTGCGATCGTTAAGCAAAATAGAGCAGAGATGCCATCATATAAAAAAAGCGCCTTTTGCCCGAAGACAAAAGACGCTTAAACAGCTGGTGGAAACTGCCGCTGGAACGGATGTAGGTTAGTTACACTCTAAATCATGTTCCAGATGATATTCAGCGTTTGAGCGAAAGCTGCCGTAAGAGGCATTCCGGAACGCGGTGCAGGCTTGTTGGGTATTTTCCTGATTCATATAGGCAATGCCCAGCTCAAAAAAAGATTTTGCCCGATCCACGTTGCCGCCATCTTCGAGCTCCAGCGCGCGTTCGGCATGTTCAATAGCTTCGTCGTAGTTGCCAAGGTTATTATGAGCCTGGGCGAGGCGAAAATAGCTGTCGGCATGGTTCATATCGTACTCCAGGGCGCGCTCCAGCAGGCCGATTGCCTGGCGATGGCGCTCATCTTCAATCATTTGTGCACCGCGTTCAAACAAAAAATTGCGTGCGGACTGCTCGGCGTTTTGTGCTACCTCCTCCCGGCCGGCCGCACGGCCTACCTGAATAGCGCGATCAAAGTAATCCAGCGCTTCGTCGAGGTTTCCCCGCCGCCGCTCTACCAGACCAAGCTGATAGTACGGATTGGGATAATTCTCGTTCCGCTCGAGTGCCTGGTTATAATACCCTTCGGCGGCATCCAGGTTTTCGTTGTTCAACTCACTGTTGCCGGCCTGAAGCAAGACTACCAGTACATTGCTGCGCACGCGGTTGGAAATTTCAGAATCGCCAAACTCCTCGGCCAGATCAGCGGTTTTATCAAATTCTTCTACCGCACGATCAAAATCGCGGGATTGATAAGCCGCCATCGCAATACGTAACTGAGTACGGGGAATTTGCCCCTCGGCCCGCTCGAGAATATCTTCTCCTTCAGAACCTACGTTTTGAGCAATGCTACGGGTTTCCTGAAATTTTTCTAGCGCCTCGGCATAATTTTCTGCCTGCACAAGCTCCAGCGCCTCGTTAAAGGCATCTACAGCTTCGGCACGGGTTTGGGCTTCGGCGAAACTGATACTGCACAGAAGCAGTAAAACAGTAATTAAAGCGGATATATGTGTTTTAGCCATCGTCATAAATCAGGTTGTGGTTAGGTTAGAAGTGTAGAAGTACTGCGGTTAACAGAGCTTGATCAGGACATTCAAAAGGTGGACAACAGCGATATTATATGTATTATCCGGGCTTTTGAACATGATTTTGGAAGAATGTTTCTGTGCACGGCATTCAAAACGCCGGTCGCTATGTAAATAGTATTTTTAGTGAAAAACGGGGCCAATATAGCTGCATTTTAACGCTATATCAAAGTTCCGGCATTAATTTACGGGGTTCGCCGAAGTCGGTAATATATTGCACCGCCCGGGCAGGATCGTCGGTAAGGAGGAATAAATCCAGGTCTTTCCGGCCGAT
>JBMCPG010000341.1:0-2897 GCA_048626035.1 Cyclonatronaceae bacterium | reverse complement strand
GAGTAAGCCCGCTTACCTCCTGATCCCCCTGCTCGTTCAACTTCAGCCGCCCGGCTCGCCGCTGATCTCGTGCAGGTTATCAAACCGCTGCGCTGCGAAAGCGTGAGCGATCTGCCAGCCTGATTGCTGTTAATTATTTCATGTTTTGTTAAATAATTTACAATTAAAGGTAAGCTAAGCCTGGCAGAACCTCATCATAAATCAGCATTATCTGGTCCATCTCATGCTTACTTTACCCCCCTCTTATAAAGAACTTTATCATCAGCTTACGGGCTACATCAGCAAAGACCGGCTCATCACCAGTCCGCTGGAACTGCTGGCGTTTGGCACCGATGCCAGCTTTTACCGCCTCATTCCCAAAATTGTGGTGAAGGCCAACGACATGGCCGAAGTCTCGCGCATTCTTGCCACTTGCCATCAGCGGGATATTCCGGTAACGTTTCGCGCGGCCGGAACCAGCCTTTCGGGGCAGGCCATCAGCGATTCGGTGCTGATTGTGGCCGGAACCAACTGGCGGAAGCTCGAGATCTTGGAAAACGGCGAAAAAATCCGCCTGCAGCCGGGCGTAATCGGCGGACACGCAAACCGCCTGCTGATGCCCTACAAGCGCAAAATCGGGCCGGATCCGGCGTCTATCAACGCGGCCATGATTGGCGGCATCGCGGCGAATAACGCCAGCGGCATGTGCTGCGGAACCAAGCAAAATTCCTATCAGACGGTGGACAGCATGAAGATTCTGCTGCATGATGGCACCTTGCTCGATACCGCCGATGAAGGCAGTAAAGCCGCATTTCGCGCCACTCATGGCCATCTTTTAGAGGAGCTGGACGCCATCGGCAAGGAAACGCGGGCGAACAAACGGCTGGCCGACCGCATCCGGAAGAAATTTAAAATGAAGAACACCACCGGCTACAGCCTCAACGCGCTGGTGGATTATGAGGATCCCTTCGACATCCTGCAGCACCTGATGATCGGCTCGGAAGGCACGCTGGGCTTTATTGGCGAAATCACCTACAAAACGGTGAAGGAAGAGCCCTTCAAGGCCAGCTCGCTGATGATTTTTTCCGATAATCAGACGGCCGGGCGGGCGGTTTCCCGCCTCAAAAGCGAGCCGGTGGCAGCCGTGGAATTGATGGACCGCGCCGGGCTCAAATCCATGGAACATTCCGATGGCGTGCCTTCTTATCTGAAAGGGCTTTCACCCGAGGCCTGCTCGCTGCTGGTACAAACCAGCGCCGATACCCATGAGCAGCTTCACCAGCAGATTGAGATCATCACCAGGGCCCTGGATGATGTGCCGGCCGAGATGCCCATCACCTTTACCGATAAGCCGGCGGAGTACAATAAATTCTGGAAAATCCGGAAAGGGCTGTATCCGTCCGTCGGGGCCATGCGCAAAACCGGCACGACCGTAATTATTGAAGACGTCGCCTTTCCGGTCGAAAACATTGCCGGGGCTATTGGCGCGCTTCAGGAACTGTTTGCCAAATATGAGTATAACGAAACCGTGATTTTTGGCCACGCGCTGGAGGGAAACCTGCATTTCGTGTTTAGTCAGGCCTTTGATAATCAGTATGAAATTGATCGCTACGAAAAATTCATGGATGAGCTGGCCGTGCTGGTTACCGAAGGTTACGACGGCTCGCTGAAATCGGAGCATGGCACCGGCCGGAATATGGCGCCTTACGTGCAGAAAGAGTGGGGCGAGGAAGCCTATGATATGATGAAGCGCATCAAGGCGGTGTTCGACCCTAAAGATTTGCTGAATCCCGGCGTAATCTTAAACAACGATCCCAAAGTGCACCTGAAGAACCTCAAGCCCATGCCGGCGGCTCATGAGGTCATTGATAAATGCACCGAATGCGGCTTTTGTGAACCGGCTTGCGTCTCGCAAGGCCTCACGCTGTCGCCGCGGCAGCGTATTACCGTGTATCGGGAGATGCAGCGGCTCAGGAAAACCGGCGAGCAGCCCGGACTGCTGACCTCGCTGGAAAAAGACTACGATTACAAGGGCCTGCAAACCTGCGCTACCGATGGCCTGTGCGCGGTGGCGTGCCCGGTAGGCATCAACACCGGAACCCTGGTGAAATATCTGCGCCGCGAGAACCTCGGCAAACCGGAAAAAGCGCTGGCGGCTACGATTGCGCCGAATATGGACAAGGTCAGCGGCCTGACCCGCTTCGGGCTTACGGCGGTAAACGGCGTGCACAAGGCTATCGGAACCAAAGCCATGCACATGATTGCCACCGGCCTGCGCAACATATCGGGTAAAAACCTGCCGCAGTGGGATCCCTTCCTGCCCAAAGGCGCGCCCAAAATCGACACCAGCGCGCCCGTAAACGGAAATCCGCGCAAAGTGGTGTACTTCCCGTCCTGTATTAATCAGGCGTTTGGCGTTTCGGTAGATTATGATGAAAAAGTAGCCCTCACCGGAAAAGTAAAGCAGTTGCTTGAAAAAGCCGGTTATGAAATCATCTATCCTGAAAACCTGTCGAGTCAGTGCTGCGGCATGCCGTATTCCAGCAAAGGCTTTACCGGGCAGGCCGAACGTAAATCAAATCAGTTGGAGCAAGCGCTGCTAAACGCTTCAGAAAACGGCACATATCCGGTATTATCCGATATGAGCCCGTGCTTTCAGTCCATGAAAGAAAACATCGGGGAGCCGCTCAAGCTCTACGATCCTATCGAATTTACGCTCAAATTCCTCACGCAGCAGCTTGATTTCACCCCCGCCGAGGAAACCATCAGCGTGTTTGCGGTGTGCAGCGCCAAGAAAATGGGGCAGGAAGAAGACCTGATGAAGCTGGCCGAAATGTGCGCCACCAAGGTGATTAAGCCCGAAACGGCCTGCTGTGGCTTTGCCGGCGACCGGGGCTTCTCACATCCTGAGCTCACCG
>JBMCPG010000340.1:0-2898 GCA_048626035.1 Cyclonatronaceae bacterium | reverse complement strand
ATGCTTAATCACACGCATAAAATAAGCGCAGCGCGGGTATTGGACGCCAGGCTTTCAGAGAGGCTTAGCTGATCATTTCCACATTGATCTAAATTTCTTGCCGGATCATTGCCTTAGCGAATAAAAACCTCCGATTCGGAGTAATAATCGGTTTCGTTATGGCTCCAGTTGATTTTCAGCTTCCAGAGGCCGGTTGGTTTATCCGCCATCGAAAACTGCTGCACGCCGTCCTCGCCGGGGCGTACTGCAAACAGCTCGTCCATGCCCTTGCTGGACGGGCGATAGAGCTGAATCTGGCCGCTGAGGGCTTCAAACTGCATATCCGGCGGATACACCAGGCTTACTTCGCGCCCCTCTACCTCCACTTCCAGCGGCTGCTCCAGGGCAAGCGCGTTCGAGGCCCGGTCGATATGCTCCTGATAATTAATCGTAGCTTCATAATATTCTTCCACCACCAGATCACGATCTTGAGTGAAGGTGAAAAATACAAATGACAAGGTCGCAACTACGAATGCGGAGTAGAACAGGAAAATGCCCAGCGGCCATTTCCATTCTTTTTGGGCGGCAGATTTCGCTTCAGTTTTCATTTTATTAACGCTTAGATATTAAAAAGGGTGATGGTATACGGGCCGAAACCTGTTTATTCCCGGGATGGCTGCGGGCCGATAAAGCCCGATCGCAGCGTTTGAAGCAGCTCCCCGTCTTTATATACGCCAAACTCAACCGGGGTCTGAGCGCCGGTCAGGTTTTCTTTTTCTAAAAATACCATGATGCGGTTTTCGACCTGCTGCTGTCCCGGAATAGTGGCCTGATCGCCCAGCCACTGTATGTCGCCGGCAGGGCTAAGCAAGCGGAGTTCTACTTCCGTATCGTTGAAGGTTTTATTGAAAAAGCGGGCGTTATAAAAGTTGGACACCCGGTTGTCGGGCAGCTCATTATACAACATACCCGGCTCGCGCAGAATAACGGTATAGACTTCCGGACGCGTTACAAACAGATAGATAAACAGCGAAAAGACCAAGGTAAAAATGGCCAGATACGCCTTGACGCGCGTGGTGAAGAAGTTGGGCTTCTCGCCCTTCACCACCGAATTATACGAAGTATAGGTAATCAGCTCTTCCGGCTTGCCCACTTTGCGCATTACGTCGTTGCAGGCATCTATACAGGCCGTACAGTTGATGCATTCCAGCTGAATGCCGTTGCGGATGTCGATGCCGGTCGGGCAGACTTTCACGCACTGCTCGCAGTCGATACAGTCGCCAAAAACTTCCTCGCCGGCGTTTGGTCCCTTCTTGGCGATGTTGGTAACCACGCCGTCTTCTTTTTTGCGCTCGCCCACCTTGCCGCGGCCTTCGCCCCGGGCAAAATCGTAGGTTACGGCAATGCTGTCGTTATCCACCAGCACCGACTGAAACCGGCCGTAGGGACAAGCCACCAGGCAGACCTGCTCGCGGAAGCGGGAAAAAACGCCGTAAAACAATCCCGTAAACACTGTAGTGCCGATAAAGCCGGCCATATTTGCCGTCGGCCCGGCCATCACAATTTCCATCACCTGATCTTTGCCGATAAGATAGGCCATAAACGTGTGGGCAATAAGCACCGAAAGGGCCAGAAACAGCGCATGTTTAGACGCCTTTTTGATGAATTTATCACGGCTCATGGGCGCTTTGTTGAGGCGCTTCTGCTGCATGGCGTCGCCTTCGATCCAGTATTCGATTTTACGGAACAGCATCTCCATAAAAATAGTCTGCGGACACACCCAGCCGCAGAAAAGTCGCCCCCAGATCGCCGTAAAAAGCACAATAAAAACAATCAGGCTGATGGCGGCCAGGAAAAATAAATAAAAATCCTGCGGCCAGAACACCACCCCGAAAATCACAAATTTGCGCTCAAAGATATTCATGAGCAGCAGGGGATTGCCGTTGATGGTGATGAATGGGCCGGCGAACAGGAAGCCCATCAGCAGCCAGCTTACGTAGCTGCGAATATTATACAGGCGGCCGTCGGGCTTTTTGGGATAAATCCAGTTGCGTTTGCCGTCTTCGGTAATAGATGAAACAAAATCCCGGTAGCTTTCTTCCTGCGTTATGGGATTGAGGTCTTTTTTGTTGGCTTTACTCATGTGTGCCACCTTCTAAGTTGTGTTTCAACAAATTAATACATCAAATAATGAAGAGTGTGGGGTTTAGCAGCTGCCGGTGGTATCCTTCCGTATGCAACAGCGGCGGAAGGATACCAGAGCAGTAATGCAACATCTTTCGGGATGCTGTATCAATAATTGAGGGGGATTACAAAGGGGCAGGCCACGGCTTATTTTTAATAAGCAGCTTGAATACTTGCGTGCCCTCACTCAGCAAGGCTGATTACTCTGCCGCATCGACAGAAGAAAGCGTGCTTTCGCTGCATTTTTCGGTACGCGCCTGATCGCGCGGCTTGGCGCCGTCGGGCTCGGTGCCTTGTAGCGAAACGATGTAGCTGGCCAGCGCTACCAGATCATCGTCCGGAATCCGGCGGGTACTTCCGTAGGGCGGCATGCCCTGGCTCGGAAACCCTTCCTGAATGCTGGTAATGATGTCTTCCGGCGCACAGCCGTGCATCCAGTATTCATCGGTCAGGTTCGGCCCTACAAGGCCCTGAGCGTTCTGCCCGTGACACGTAGCGCATTGGTTGGCAGAACCCAGAAATATTTCCTCGCCCCGCGCCAGGGCATCGGCATCGGTAAGCAGCTCCACATTGGAAAAATCTGTGCTTTCTTCCTTGCCCCCGTACAGCTCTTCGGCAAGAGCCAGCTCCGCCTGGTATTCATCGATCTGATCGGGGCCCCAGTCGGTTACTTCATAATAGAGAAGATAGCCCACAGCAATTATGATGGTAACATAGAAGCCATAGACCCACCAC
>JBMCPG010000339.1:0-2902 GCA_048626035.1 Cyclonatronaceae bacterium | reverse complement strand
TGGATATGGGTCTCTGGCCTACCTCGGAAGCGTTGTATGGCTTCTTTTTATCATTCCTAAAACTGCAGATCTAATGTCGGTAGCGCCGGGTCGATTGCGGGCATATCGTCGCTACGCTTTTATTTTTGTGGTAATATCACTGGCTTTTCCGATCATTTGGTTTTTTACCCCGGCCGCCCTCGGGCAGCTAAGCCTGAACGGGGAAGTCATTGCTTTTCTGCCCTTCGATCTGGCAACCAAGGTTGGATTGATGTTCTTCGTATCGCGTACGGGCGAGCGCCTTTAAGCAGCGCTCAATCACATATTCTCCGCGATTTTCATCATCCGGTCGTCCATCTTAATATTGGTGAAGACGTTCGTAACATCATCATGATCTTCAAACTTATCCATAAGTTTGAGATTCGATACCGCCGTATCTTCGTCCAGCTCCACTTCGGTGGCAGGAATACGGCGTAGTTCGGCAGCGCTGATATCGTAGCCGGCCTGTTCAAGCGCGCTGCGTACCTCATAGAGCTGTTCGCGGCTTGTGATGATTTCATAGCTGTCGTCGTCTTCTTTCACGTCTTCGGCACCGGCATCAATGGCCGTAAGCATGAATTCTTCTTCGTTGCCAAGATGCTCATTAGCCGGAACAGTGATGATGCCCTTCTGATCAAAAAGGTAATCTACCGAGCCATTAGTGCCCATATTGCCGCCATGTTTGGAAAAAATGTGCCGAATTTCCCCTACCGTGCGGTTGTTGTTGTCGGTGGTGCATTCAATAAAATAAGCTACCCCGCCGGGGCCGTAGCCTTCAAATGTAACCTCTTCATAGTTTTCGCCCTCCAGCTCGCCGGTTCCTTTTTTGATGGCGCGCTCCATGGTATCTTTGGGCATGTTGGCCGCCTTCGCATTATCGACGGCCAGGCTCAGCCGGGGATTGGTTTCAGGATCGCCACCACCTTCCCGCGCAGCAACGGTAAGCTCCCGGATAACGCGGGTGAAAACTTTGGAGCGCGCAGCATCCTGACGCGCTTTGCGATGTTTGATGTTTGCCCATTTGGAATGTCCTGCCATAGTTATGAAATCATGAGGTTAAAAAGTCGAAAAGAGCGATACGCCCGCCCGGCCTGCTTGTCCTGAGGAACTGTACCAGGCTGAAAACCCCGGGCGCGGGCCTTCGGAAAAAAAGAAATTATATCATAATATACAAAGTTTACAGCTTTTACACGCGTATTGTGCCCAAATGCGAACAAAATACGGCCGGCACTGCGTTTCTGCTCCGGCCGTGCTGAACGTAGGGCTTCACATCATAGTTTAATTTTGTGTTGATGTTTTTGTAATACGCACATGCGCTCAACAGATCACCTTGCTTTATCCACCTTTTAGTTTTTTCACATGAATATCGGTATTGTTTGTTATCCTACCTACGGCGGCAGCGGCGTTATTGCCACAGAACTCGGCATCGGACTGGCCCGTAAGGGGCATCAGGTGCATTTTTTGAGCTACGCGCGGCCGCAGCGCCTGAGCAGCTTTGAGGCCAATATTGATTTTCATGAAGTATCGGTTAATACCTATCCGCTGTTTGAGTACCCGCCGTACGATTTGGCTCTGGCCAGCCATATGGTGGATCTGATCAAATATAAGAAGCTGGATGTGCTGCACGTGCATTATGCAATTCCACATGCCACGAGCGCGTATCTGGCCAAGAAAATTCTGGGTGAGGCCGGCCGTAAAGTCGCCGTTGTAACCACCCTGCACGGCACCGATATTACGATTGTTGGCTCCGATCCAAGCTATTTGCCGGTAGTCAATTTTTCTATCGAAAAGAGCGATTCCGTTACCGCCGTTTCCGAATATCTGAAGCAGGAAACCTACAATAAGTTCGATACCAAGCGTAATATTCACGTGATTCCTAATTTTGTTGATTTGCAGCGGTTTCAGCGGGTGGAGCGCTCGCATTTTAAAAAGGCCATCTGCCCGAACGGCGAATTTGTGATTACCCACGTTTCTAACTTTCGCAAGGTGAAACGGGTAACCGATGCTATAGATACCTTTGCGGCGGTTCTCAAAGCCGGCATTCCCGCCCGGCTGCTGCTGGTAGGCGATGGCCCCGATCGCGTAAATGTGGAAACGCGTTGCCGCGAACTTGGCATTTGTGAGCACGTGCGCATGCTTGGCAAACAAGAAAAAGTCGAAGAAGTGCTTTCTATCAGCGATTTATTTTTGATGCCGTCGGAGTCCGAAACGTTTGGCCTTTCGGCCCTCGAAGCCATGAGCTGCAGCGTGCCGGTCATCAGCTCGGATGTTGGTGGCTTGCCCGATCTCAATATTAACGGCGAAACCGGATATACCTGTCCGGTAGGGGATGTAGATGCTATGGGCAAGGCGGCCGTCAAAATTTTATCCTCGGCAAAATTACTATCTGACTTTTCGCACAATGCCCGCAAGCGTGCCGAAGTGTTTGAGCTTTCCCAAATCGTGGAACAGTATGAGGCGCATTACGAGCGGGTTGTGGAAAAAGTGCTGGCGGCCGAAGCCGGCGCAGAAATCACAGAATGAAACCCGATTGGCCGTTTATTTCCGAAGGGTAGAGTTCCGGGGGTTCAAAAACAAGCCCTTCTATAGCTGCTTAACATAATAAAGCTTATACAACGCGCTCAGAAACCGTCAGGGCCGTTTTTAAATAGCGCTATAGCGGTGCAAAAACAAGTGCCCCCTCACCTCTGAACGTGCGTGCTTTAATATGAGGAGCTCCCGGAAATCTGCCGAAAAGCTGATTGTTAAGCTGATGCCTTCCCGGCCGACCTTATTGTTTCACGTAGCTTTTTTAACGTCTTTATGTCCCGCTCTCAAAATTCCCGGCTTGCCCGGAAGTTTCCCCGCGCTCAGCATGCGGTCATGCAGTGGTTTGAAGCGCGCG
>JBMCPG010000338.1:0-2909 GCA_048626035.1 Cyclonatronaceae bacterium | reverse complement strand
TACAACGAGGCTACGATGGGCTATCATGCCAACGGCCGCTCCGACTTTTCTGGCGTCTATCATGAGGCACGCGGCTGGAGCAGCCCCAACGTAGTGGGCTTTATGGAAAGTCATGATGAGCAGCGCCTGAACTGGAAAAATCAGGAATTCGGCAATTATGATGGCGATTATGATATCACCGAGCTGCCCACCGCGCTCGACCGTATGGAGCTGGCCGGCGCGTTTTTCTTCACCATTCCCGGTCCTAAAATGCTGTGGCAATTCGGCGAGCTGGGCTACGATTTCCCGCTGGATGAGGACGGCCCCGGCCGCACCGCACCCATGCCCGTGCCCTGGGACGATTATCTCCAAAATCAGGATCGCCTCGACCTCTACAATACCTGGAGTGCCCTCAACCATCTGCGCAAAAGCAGCGATGCTTTCCGCACCGATGATGTCAACCTGTCGCTTTCTGCGCCGGTTAAACGCATTTACCTGAACGATGCAGCTATGAATGTCGCCATTATCGGCAATTTCGACGTTACCGAGCGCACGGTCTCAGCCGACGTGCAGGAAACCGGCGTGTGGTACGATTATTTTGCACAGGAAGAGCGCTCCTTCAGCGCAACCGACGAGCAGATCACCCTGCAGCCCGGTGAATTTGTGATATACACCAGCGAATTTGTAGAGCTGCCCGACGGCGATTTCATTGTGAGCGTGCCCGGGCAGGACGAGCAGCAGCAAACGCCGTCTGAATTTGCGCTTAAGCAGAATTATCCGAACCCTTTCAATCCCACAACAAACATAGAGTACGAGCTCAGCGAAGCCGCTGATGTGCGCCTTGAAGTTTTCAATATGCTGGGGCAGCGCGTATCGGTACTGTATGACGGCATGCAATCGGCCGGCACCCATACGGCCAGTTTCGACGGCTCCGGCCTGTCCAGCGGTGTGTATTTGGTGCGCATGCAGGCGGCCGGGCAAGTTTTCACCAACAAAATGATGCTGGTGAAATAACTTATACCAAAGCAGAAATTTGCTGAAGCACGCGAAAAGGCTTTCCTGTTTTAAAACGGGAAAGCCTTTTTTGTGATAACAAGGCTTCCGGAGGGCAAAATATCAAAGAAAATAATGGCTTATATTCAGCTTCTTTACATCTTTTGAACTAAACTTCCATGCTATGTTTTGTATTTTCATCCCATTCGTATGCTGTTGAATTAAAGCCCTGAGGCATAGTTTAAAACCTGTTTCAGGTTATGTTCACTAAGATCACACTTCTAAACGTTTAGTTTTTTAGCTATTTATTATGATGGTTATAAAAAAACCATCCCAAGCCTGATGCATATATCAGGCAAGACATCATTTTTCATCATTTTTCTTTGCTACTTTCTGTATTTATGTCGCAACAACCATACCTGCAACCTGATCCGCCCGCCTGCGCCCCCGACGAAATCGCTTTAAAAAGCTTTTTCCTTGGCCCGCAAGCCGAAAACAGCCCCTGGATACGGGAGCTGCTCAACGACCTGTTCGATGCCTGGTTCGACTGGCGGCGGGCGCTCTATCCCGAAGACGGTCCCGCTATCACCGATTCCGACCTGCAAACGCCCGAATTTCTGGAGCGTCGCGCCGATATCCGCCATCGCGTGGCCGAAATCATGAAGCGGCTTCAGAATGAAGTCCCCAGCTTTTCGCCGCGCTACATCGGGCACATGCTCACCGAAGTATCCATGCCCGCCCTGCTTGGGCATATCATCACCCTGCTGTATAATCCTAACAATATTTCCGGGGAATCGTCGCGGGTAGGCATTCATATTGAGGATGAAGCCATTCAGGATTTGATGCAGATGATGGGTTTTGCCCCCGAAGCCGGTACGGGACACTTCACCTCCGGCGGAACCGTGGCCAATCTCGAAGGCGCACTCCGGGCCCGCGACCGCTATGCAAAATGGCTGGCGGCCGGCGCCGTGAACCGCGAATACGGCGATACAAGCATGAATATGTTCGATGCCGGCCTGATGGGCTGGGATCGCTACGATGCCCTGCGGTTCGAATACGAGCTTTCCGACGAAGATCTGCGCCCGTTTCATATTCTGCGCGGCAATCCCGTGCACGTGTATCGCAATCTGAACCGCGTCTTCGACATGGACTACGCCGGTCCGGTAGTGCTGGTGCCGCAAAACAAGCACTATTCCTGGAACAAGGCGGTAGATATTATGGGCCTCGGCGAAGAAGCGTTTGTAGGCATAGAAACCGACGAGCACGGCCGCATGTGCATTCCAGCCCTGCGGAAAACGCTGGAACAATGCTATACGCGGCATCGCCCGCCTATGCTGGTGGTTTCGGTGGCCGGCACCACAGAACTGGGCGAAATGGATCCCATCCACGAGGTGCAGCAGGTGTTGGATGAATTTGAGCAGCAGCACGGCTGGCATATCTGGCATCATGTAGATGCGGCTTACGGTGGATTTTTATGCGCCATGGATGCCGGAAAATCCGATGTTGTTTCTGAGAACATGGCGCAGGCCCTTTCGGCCATCGGCCGGGCCAATTCCACCACGGTTGATCCGCATAAATGGGGCTACGTACCCTATGCTTCCGGCGCGTTTATTTGCCGGCTCAAGCGCGAATACTACTATCGCAAATCTATTGCGCCCTACATCAACTTTCATGGTGCCCGCGAGCGCGGGCCGCAAACTATCGAGGGCTCGCGTTCGGCCGCCGGCGCGGTTTCCACCTGGCTGACCTCCCGCACTATTGGCCTCACGCATGAGGGCTACGGGCGCATTATTGAGCGCACCATTCGCTCGCGCATCAAGCTGGAAGAGCTTCTGAAGCGTGCCCATCCCAATATTCGCATTTTCCCGCATGCCGAAACGAATATCATCACGCTTTGCGTAGCGCGGCAAAACGAAGCGCTGGGAAATACCAACGAG
>JBMCPG010000337.1:0-2945 GCA_048626035.1 Cyclonatronaceae bacterium | reverse complement strand
TCTAATATCACCTTCAATAACGGCATCAGCGCAACCTTGCAGTACAATCGCAGCAAAAGCACGAGCCTGAGCATTTCCAACCGAAACGTGGTGGAAAATGAGTCGCAGGGCCTGAGCGTACAAATCGGCTACAGCAAGCGCGGGTTCCGCCTGCCGTTTTTCCGGCGGTTTTCCAACACCCTCGATACCAGCCTGCGCGTGGAGTATAACGAAGACGTGCGCAAGACCTTTGCCCTCACCAGCGACCTCAGCGATGCCCTGCGCGGGCAGCCCGGCGATATTGTGCGCGACGTAGATTTTTACGCGCCCGCCGAGCCTACCGAACGCGGTGAGGCCCGCATCACCATTACGCCGACCATCGGATATACGTTTTCCCAAACCGTTCGGGCCAATTTTGAATACCGCTATTTCCAGCTGAATCCCCGCTCCAGCGGCATCTTCCCGCGCACCGACCAGGATATTCTGTTCAACATCGTCATCACCATTCGCTCGTGATGGAATGGGCCGGGCTGCTTTTTATTCTGTTGAGCGTGGGCTGTTCGCTGCTGCTGGCCCACCTGCTCAAGCTTGCCGAGGTAAAAGGAGATACCGTCCTGAATGTGCTCACGGTGAATTATATTATTGCCTTTGCCAGCGCCGTGGCCATGAACAAAGCCGATGGCCTGGCGCTTATTCCCGCTTTTCCGGCCTGGTTCTGGGCCTTCTGCGCCTTCATCGGCTTCATTTTTATCGCCAACTTTTTTCTGCTCAGCCGCTCCATTCACGAAAACGGCGTGGGCGTGAGCATCTCGGCCATGCGGGTTTCGCTGCTGCTGCCGGTGCTGCTTTCCATTGCCTTTTATGGCGAGGCGCTGTCGTTTTTTAAAATGATGGGCATCTTGCTCGTATTCGTCGCTATGGGCCTTTTTATCGCCGCCCGACGCGATGTGCGCCTGCGCGGACTGGGGAATTCGGCCTATTTGCTGCTGCTCTTTTTGTTTTCCGGCACGGCCGATGCATCCCTCAAAATTTATGAAGAGGAAATGAGCGGCATCGCCAGCGAGGCCCATTTGATGGGCGCTATTTTCATGTTTTCTTTCTTGTTCGGCGTGGCCGCTATTTTCAAAACAAAATCTGTTTATAGCTTTACCCCGCGCGAAGCCTGGCTCGGTCTGTGCATTGGCGTGCCCAACTTGCTTTCATCGGTTTTTGTGATTCGCGCTTTTGCCTATTATGATGCCAGCATCGTGTATTCGGTCGTAAATATGTGCGTTATCACCGGCGGGGCGCTTATTGGCTGGCTCTATTGGAAAGATGATATCAGCCGGCTGGAAGCGATGGGTATTTTTACCGCTATTTTGGCTATCGGGATACTCACACAATTTTAGTACAGGAGCGTTTCGCAGATTCCGGCGGCTTATGGAGAATGCCTTCGCCATTGTTTACAATATAAACAATGGGCACTATCGTCCCCCAAAATTATGCATTTGGCCGTGCGCTTGTACGTAAACGGAGGCCGGATGATGAATCTCAGCCCAGAAATGTCCAATAGGCCCAAACGAGGGTAAACAGCACTAAAAAAGCCAGGCAGGCCAGCGCAAAAAAGCGATATACGGGGCCGGGCCGGGCGGCTTCAGGTGTATGCGCACTGGTGAGCAAACGATAATTAAACCAGCCTAAGGCGGGGGCCGCTACGAACGAAATCCCGGCCGCTAAATCGATCAGGAACGTAAACTGCCCGCTCAAAAAGTAGAGCACTAAAAGCGCTGACAAGGCCGAAAAAGGCAGAAATGCCCGGTAGGCCGCTGCACGAGCGGTATCTTGCGGCTCCTGAGCGGCGGCCGGTGCAGATGCCGGCTGGTGCATCGCCCACAATTCACTCAGCACCCGGGGATAGGCATCAGTAACGGCCAGGGTAGTGCTGAACATGGTAATGAAAGCCGCGACGGAAATCAGCGGGCCGCTCCAGTTTCCCAGCGTTTGAGTGTACAGCTCGATCAGCTGGGCGGAAAAGCCTACGCTACCGGAAGCAAAGGAAACGCCCGAGCCGAACATCACCAGAGCACCAAGCAGAAAAAAGAGCACACCAATAAGCCCGGCGGCTCCGTAGCCTATATCGAAATCGAGCCGGGCCTCGCCAACGGTAGGCCGGTATCGGGTTTGGCGGCCGCGCTCCTGCGTCCAGATAGAGTGCCACACGGCGGCATCCAGCGGAATGGGCATCCAGCCCATAAAGGCGATAATGAACGCCAGGCCAGCCGCATTCCAGTAAGACGGCGCTTCGGTTTGCACCGCTCCGGCCGCCGTTCCGGCCCCGAGCGCCATCATCACGGCAAACAAAGTAGCCAGAGTAAGCACAGAGATGATGATTTTCATGCTCAGATCCAGGCCGGGATATCGCCCCAGAACAAGCAAAAGTACGCAGCCCGCCAGAATAATAACACTCCAGCTAAACAACGGCCAGCCCGTGGCGAAAAGATGCTCGGCCAGCCCGGCGCTCACCAGCGTAACAGCCGCGTGAATAATAAACATTGTGCCAAAGGTGATGCCCGCATAGCTCCAAAGCGCCAGTTTCCCAAGCCGCTGATAGCCTTTTATGAGATGCTCGCCGGTTGCGGCTGCATAGCGCGGGCCAAACTCCATAAACGGATATTTGCTGATAATGGCCAGCAGCAGCAGCCATAATAAAGAAAAACCATAATCGGCCCCGGCGCGCGTGGCCTGCACCAGATGCGATACGCCAACAGCCGCGCCAGCCATTAAAAAGCCCGGCCCTATGGCATATAAAAAGCGTTGTTTAGAGGAGTACATGCGGGAGAAAAGGGGAGCGGGAGACTTGGAGAAAAGGAGAAGGGGAGACTTGGAGAGGTACTGTGTTAAAAGTCAAGGATATTGTTTAATTTTGAGTCCCAAAGAACACTGCTTCATACGGTGAAGTGGATGTATCTACCGCAGCCTCGCCTTTG
>JBMCPG010000336.1:0-2949 GCA_048626035.1 Cyclonatronaceae bacterium | reverse complement strand
CAGCACTTTCGTTTTATCGGTGATGTGGGCTTCGAGCTGGGCGGGCGTAAGTTTATAGCCGCTTTCGAAAGAAGTGCGCACAACCACTGAAACGCCCCCGGCCAGCTGCGTCATGGCCGGATAGGACACCCAATAAGGAGCCGGAATGATAACTTCATCGCCGGGATCGACCAGCGCCAGCAGGCTGAAGCCTACCGATTGTTTCGCCCCGTTGGAAACTACAATCTGAGAAGCATCAAATTCCAGCTCGTTTTCGCGCTTTAATTTTTCGGTGATGGCATCGCGCAGCGAACGGCTTCCCGGGTTCATGGTATAGCCGTGCTGCCCGGTGTCGATAGCCTGTTTTCCGGCTGCACAGATATGCGCCGGAGTTTTAAAATCCGGCTCGCCCTGGCTTAAGGAAATAACGGATTTTCCAGCCTGCTGCATTTCTTTGGCCATGCCGGAAATTTTCATCGTTTCGGAAGGAGCAAGCGACCGGGCGCGGGTAGAAATCATGGAATTCAATAGCTTAAAAATGAATAAAAATTGTTTGGGTGAGGTATAGAAGCTAAACCGCGCTGCCGGGCGAACGTTCGCAGGCGCGGGCAAAAAAAAGCTGTCAGGAGGTCTCGGACTTATATTTGCGCTTCAGGGCGGTGGCCACGTGCGGCGGCACAAAATGCGTAAGGTCGCCTCCCCAATAGGCTACTTCCCGCACCATCGTTCCCGAAACAAAGGTAAGCTGCTCTTGCGGCATCAAAAAGATGGTGTCGATATCGGGAGCCAGGCGGCGGTTCATCAAAGCCATACGAAATTCATACTCAAAATCGGAAACCTGCCGCACGCCGCGAATAAGGGTTTGGACATTCATTTCGCGGGCATGCTCCACCAACAAGCCACTAAAACTCACCGGCTTCACCTTATGGGCCCAGTTAGTGCCGGCAATCGACTCTTCGATGAGCCGGAGCCGCTCTTTTGCGCTAAACACGGATTCCTTACGCGTGTTTACGGCCACCGTAATAACCACTTCATCAAACAAAGAAGTCGCGCGCTTGAGAATATCCAGATGTCCGTTGGTGATGGGATCGAAAGTGCCGGGATAAAGTGCTCTCATAGCTATATCTCAAGAGGAAGAAGGATTGGCGGCATCACCGGCTTCCGGCGGCGTTTGGGCGGGCGGCATAAAAATGCTCACAATGGTGCGGCCGTAGGGCTTGGTAAACACGCAGTCGGGATGCTCATGGAATAAATGGCGCACATCATGTTCGAGCACCAGCCAGCCTTCGGGCGCCAGCCAGCCGCCATATACAATGTGATCGGCCATTTCCGGAATGCCCTCAAAATCGTAGGGCGGATCAGCAAATACAATATCGAAAGCCTGAGGCGGCTGTTCCAGAAAGCGTTCTACGGGCATCGCGCGCGCTTCCACTTGTTCAGCGATGCCAAAGCCGGCGGCTGTTTCCTCGATATGCTGCACGGCCGGGCGGCTGTATTCTATAGCCAATACCGACGCTGCGCCCCGGGAAATGGCTTCAAAACCCAGATTTCCGCTGCCGGCAAACAAATCGAGCACGCGGGCCCCGGCGATATAGCGGCGGGCCTGAATCACGTTAAACAAGCCTTCTTTAGCCCGGTCGGAAGTCGGGCGAACCACCGTATCTTTTGGGGCCGTAAAGCGGCGGCCTTTGAGGGTGCCGGTAATAATTCTCATAAAAGTTCTAAAATAGTTAAAGCTCAGGATTCGTCCAGGGCCATCATGATAGCCGGAAATGCTTTTTCAAGCGGAAATGAATACGTTTTTTCGCTGGCCTCAACGCCCATATCTTCGAGGCTTTGCATGCGTAAAATAGTAGAATTTTCGTCGAGCAGGGGGCGAAGATAGCCCAGCACCTGCCCGGCATCGGTGCCGTAGATCATCACCTCTTCGTGGTAGCCGTTCATCCAGCGCAGATGCGCTTCGCTTTGTTTCCATACAAAAGGTAAATCGGCCAGATGCTCAAAGCGCAGGCAGGTGCTGCCGCGCAATTTCCCCAGCACAAAAGAGCTGACACAAATCGCATAATTGTAGCATCCTACAGACATAAAAGAGCCGGTGGCCCCGGAGTGTTTCATCCAGCTTTGGCCGATCTCAAAATCGGTACAATAATCTACCTGCCGGGCGGGCTTTGTGCATATATTGAGCATTTCGACGCGCCGGCGGTCGCGTATGGCCAGCAGGCGGAAATCGCGGCTGCTCATCTCGTACCAGGTTGTTTCTATTTGTTTTCGCTCCACACCGTAGCTAAGCAAACTCAGGTGGGCTTCCCGCTCGGCGGGATCGTCGTAGGCCAGCTTGGGCAGATTGGTCCAGCATTCGAACTGCGGAAAACTCACCATGCGCAGGCTCTCGACGGGGTAGCCATCGATAAGGCGGCCGATAATGGTTTGGATATAGCTGCACAGATCAACATCGATGCGGGCAAAGGCATCGTAGAGCGAAAAGCTGAAATCTACTTTGCCGATATACCGCAGCTTGCGTACTGCTTTGGTACGTTTAAGGGCAAAGTAGAGCGCATTATCGCTAAAACAAAGGCCAAGAATATGAGCATCTTCTGCAGCGGACATAAATGAATGCGTGTGAAATCAGCCAAAAAGGCCGGCCGCCGGCCTCAGCAAAGGTATAAAAAAGCGACAATACGGCTACGGGCAGCTTCTTTAGCGCCAGCTGGGAGCGCCACGATCAGTTACTTTATCGAGCGTTCCGACGTGATCCTCAGAATCGGGATCCTCTATAATATAAAGCTGAGGGCGCACCGTATCGTTAAGGGCGTATTCGAAGCGATTGCCGGAGCGCGGCGACTCAATAAAGGTATCAGGATCGAACTGCCGGTTGCGCAACAAGCTATCCGCGTTTTCCTGAAAAAACGTATCATCCTCCAGAAACATCACCAGAGAATCGAGCGAAGCCGGGTAGCGATCCTGGCGTTC
>JBMCPG010000335.1:0-2949 GCA_048626035.1 Cyclonatronaceae bacterium | reverse complement strand
GCGACCGGGTCATGGAAAACCGTGCGACCATCAATATGCAAAAATACTGGATGGATAATTATGCCCGCCGGCTTATCAAAATCTGCCATTCGCGCGGGGCCTTTGCCATTGGGGGCATGTCGGCCTTTACGCCGGGCAGTACCGACGAGCTGCGCGCCGAGCAAACGGCTAAGGTAACGGCCGATAAAGGCTATGAAGCCGCCATTGGCCATGATGGCTGCTGGGTTTCACATCCCTACTTTATTGGCCCGGCGCTGGCCGAGTTCAAAAAAGACAATCAGCTAAGCCGCACGCTCGATGATTTCGACAAATATCCCGACCTCATTCCCTGCTCCGAAGGGGCCAAAACCCTTAACGGCCTGCGCACGAATGTCCGCGTAGGCATTGGCTACATGCAGGGCTGGAACCAGGATATCGGCTGCGTAGCCTGGGATAATTTGATGGAAGACCTGGCCACCCTCGAAATTTCGCGCGCCCAAACCTGGCAATGGCTTCATCATAAAGTACAGCTCGATGATGAGGGTGCTCCGGTGGTAACCCGCGAGCTTATAGCGCAAACCTTCAAAGAGGAGCTGGACAAAATCCTTGACGAAGTAGATCAAACCTACGCCGGCAAAAATGATGCGCTGGCCCAAAAGCTCAAAAAAGACTTCGCCAAAGCAGCCGGAGATGCCGAACGCATTTTCACCGCTGATGAGCTGTCGGATTTCCTTACCGACGCTTCCGAGCCAGCCTGATGCCATGCATCGGGCTCTAAGCCAACCATACACGCATACAACGCAAACTACACAATTCAATACTTCATACATGCCGCCTGAAACAGTCGGTTTATTCTAAAATCCACAAGGTATTTATTATGATGAACGCACAAGAACTTCAGAAGCACTGGAACGAAGACCCGCGCTGGAAAGGCGTAAAGCGCAACTACACCGCCGAAGAAGTCCTTCAGCTGAAAGGAACCATGGATATTTCCTACACCCTGGCTGAAAAAGGCGCTGAGAAGCTCTGGAAGCTGATGCACGAGGAACCCTACATCAACGCACCTGGTGCCCTCACGGGTAATCAGGCCATGCAGCAGGTGCGCGCCGGGCTGAAGGCCATCTACCTGAGCGGCTGGCAGGTAGCGGCCGATGCCAACAACGCCGGGCAAATGTACCCCGATCAGAGCCTGTATCCGGCCAGCAGCGTGCCCGACGTAGTGCGCCGTATCAATAAAACCCTGCAGCGCGCCGATCAGATTCACCATGCCGAAGGCGATCACAGCATCGATTGGTTTGCCCCGATTGTGGCCGACGCCGAAGCCGGATTCGGCGGCCCGCTCAACGCTTTCGAACTCATGAAAGCCATGATTGAAGCCGGTGCGGCCGGCGTGCATTACGAAGATCAGCTCGCCTCGGAAAAAAAATGCGGACACATGGGCGGCAAGGTGTTAGTGCCGACCTCACAATTCATTCGCACCTTAACTTCTGCCCGGCTGGGCGCCGACGTTTGCGGAGTACCTACTATTCTCGTAGCCCGGACTGATGCAAACGGCGCATTTATGCAAACTTCTGATATCGACCCGTATGATGAGCCGTTTATGACCGGCGAGCGCACGGCCGAAGGGTTCTTCCGCATCAAAGGCGGCATTGAGTCGGCTATTTCCAGAGGCCTGGCCTATGCGCCATACGCCGATCTGGTTTGGTGCGAAACCTCCAAGCCGGATGTTGGCGAGGCCCGCGAGTTTGCCCAGGCCATTCACGAAAAATATCCCGGAAAAATGCTGGCGTACAACTGCTCGCCCTCTTTCAACTGGAAAAAGCATCTTGATGAAGAAACCATCGCTTCTTTCCAGCAAGATCTGGGCGAAATGGGCTATAAGTTTCAGTTTATTACCCTGGCCGGTTTCCATGCGCTCAACTACAGCATGTTCACGCTGGCCAACGGCTATCGCGAAAGCGGCATGAAAGCCTACTCTGCCCTTCAGCAGGAAGAGTTTGGCGCCGAAAGCATCGGTTATACGGCTACCAAGCATCAGCGCGAAGTCGGCACCGGCTATTTCGATACGGTAAGCAACGTTATTTCCGCCGGCACCTCTTCTACGCTGGCCCTGAAAGGCTCTACAGAAGAGGAGCAGTTCTAAGGCATATTTGATTGATACCCCACCGATAGATATCCCTTCTTCTATCCCAAAAACACTAAAAAAGACGCTCTGAACGGCGTCTTTTTTTATGCCTATAGCTCAGCAACAGGCCGGAACAAAAACCGATAGCAAAAATTCTAAAATAAGACTTGAAAAGAGCCGGGGATTTTCAGTATTTGGTTTTTTCGTACATTTCTGGCTCATACAGCTTTTTGCAAACTTGCTTTTGGTATACTGCATGCATAGATCCACTGCTTTGCCGCATGCGCCTGCCAGCCTAAATCACCATTTCTAACACATAACTATGAGTACACCCTCTGAGGATTCCCCCACTCCAGACGTTCCGGAGAAAAAAGGGGCGCTGCAACGATTTCTGGATATCATTGAAGTAGCCGGAAATAAATTACCCGATCCGGCGGCCTTGTTTTTTATTTTATTGCTTATTGTGTGGGCGTTTTCGGCTCTGCTGTCGCCTTTCGATTTCGGAGAGCAGGATCCGCGTACCGGCGAGGCGCTACGGGTGCAGAGTCAGCTTACGGGCACGGAGCTGGCGCAGTTTCTGGCCGAGATGGTAAATACCTTTGTTACCTTTGCCCCGCTCGGTATCGTGCTTGTGGCCATTCTCGGCGTTGGCCTGGCCGAAAACTCCGGCTATATTGATGTAGCCCTAAAAAAGCTGCTTGGCGTTACGCCTAAGGCGCTGCTCACGCCCATGCTCATTCTTGTAGCTATTGTGAGCCATACGGCCGCTGATGCGGGTTACGTGCTGGTCATTCCCCTTGGAGCCGTTATTTTTTACGCCGCCGGAAGGCATCCGCTGGCCGGTA
>JBMCPG010000334.1:0-2950 GCA_048626035.1 Cyclonatronaceae bacterium | reverse complement strand
GCCGTACTCAATACCGCCGAAGACGAGCGGGGGAATATCTGGTTTTCTACTTATTCGGGCGGACTTTACACTTTAATTTTTGAGCAGGCCGACCCCGCCGCCGCCGACACAGCCTACCGCGAGGGGCCGTTTGGCCATCGTTTCCGCATCGCCAACCATACGCCACGCTCCTATTTCGACGGGCAGAAGCCCGTATATATCACAAAAAAAGACGGCCAGCTCCTTTTTGCCCATCGCCATCACCTGCTTACGTTAGATTCCGGCATAGACTACGAGGCGCCTGCCTTTGAGGAATACGCTGGCGGCCCGAAGCTCAGCCAGGAGACTTCTTACACCAACATATCAGCCAGCCCGGCCGGGAAGCTCTGGTACATCAACCGCACCGGCGAGAGCATTAGTATAAAGGCCAGTTCACCCGAAGACCCCGATAATTTGTACAGCCCGCCCTTCAACCTGAATGTAGGATTTGGCACACAGCTACAGCACTGTGAAAGCTGCGCGCATGTTTTTGCCGTCAGTTATGAAAATATTTATGCCATCGACTACACGCAGCTGGACACCAACAGTCCCGGCGGCCCGGAATTCAGCGTATTTTTAAGAAGCGCACAGATTACCGGCGAGACCGGAATGCCGGAGCGGAATATGGCTATAGAAAACGGAGCCGCTCCGGTGCTCAGCTATGAAGAAAGCCGGGGAGCCCTCAATTTCCAGGCCGCTACAAACTACCATCATACGGCTGGCGAAAACCGTATTGCGTTCCGGCTGCAGCCGGTAGAAAAAGAATTTTCGTTTACCAAAGGCCAGCCCATTGTTAGCTATCGCAACTTAAATGAAGGCCGCTATACCCTGGAGCTGCGCGCCGAAAACAAATTTGGCGAAGTAGCCGAACGCACCGCCCTTAGCTTTACCATCCGTCCGCCCTGGTACCGTTCCGTATTGGCTTACATTACGTATTTTGTGATGTTTCTTGGCTTGATCTATGGCATCGTGCGCTGGCGCATCCGCAGCGTAGCCCGGCAGCGGGATGTACTCGGGGCGGAAGTAAAAAAGCGCACGGCAGAGCTTGAGGAAAAATCGGCCGAACTCGGCCGGCAGCGCGATCAGCTTGCACAAGCCAACCTGCTGAAAGTACGGCTCTTGCGCATGACCGCACACGACCTGCGCAGCCCGCTCACGGCTATTTTGGGGTATTCCGGCCTCATAGAAATGGAAGAATCCAAAGCCGAAATGAAGGCACACGCCCGCACTATACACGATATTTCTACCCGAATGCGCACTATTGTGCAGCGTATGCTGGCCTCTGGTGCACGGAATCTGGAACAGATAGAACTGGAGCTGGAACAGATAGAGCTCGAAAAGCCACTACGGGCTACTATCGATCAGCTTTCCGTTTTTCTCAAAGAACGACAGCAGGATATTTCGCTTTCGGTAGCTGAAGAGGCCAAAGGCGTGCATATTCTCGGCGATGAAGTCCGGATTGGTGAAATCTTTGAAAACTTGCTCAGCAATGCCATCAAATATTCGCCGGAGGGCTCGTGTATCCGGGTTCACATGCGCACCGGCTCGGGCGGTAAAACAGCTATCGTTGAGTTTCAGGACGAAGGGCCTGGCTTTTCGGATATCGATCTGGAACAAATTTTCGGCGAATATAAGCAGCTTTCCACCTCCGATAAAAACAGCGATCAGTCGGTAGGCCTGGGCCTGTTTATCGTTAAGCAGCTTATGATGGTACACGGGGGCAATATAGAAGTCAAAAATGTGGAAAAGCAGGCCGGCGGCGGGGCGTGCTTCATTTTGTATTTCCCGATTCCCGATTCCTGAACCCGGCCCGGCCTTAGCCGATAAGCTGCGCCGCATTGTCTTCCACGTTTATTTCCAGGCGGGCGAGGGTAGGAGCGGCTACGCGTTCATCGGTTTCTAAAGCACCGTCGCGCAGACGGATGATGCGCCGCGCGTGGGCAGCGATTTCTTCTTCGTGGGTTACTACAATGAGGGTGTTTCCGCTGCGGTAAAGACGCTCGAACAAATGCATAATATCCACGCCGGTTTTGCTGTCGAGGTTTCCCGTGGGCTCGTCGGCCAGCAGAATGGAGGGCGTATTAACCAGCGCCCGGGCCACGGCAACACGCTGTCGCTGTCCGCCGGAAAGCTCATTGGGCTTGTGCATCATCCGGTCGCCCAGCCCCACTTTTTCCAGCAAATCCCGGGCTTTTGCGCGGCGCTCAGCCGTTTTCATGCCGGCATAAATGAGCGGAAGCTCTACGTTGGCCAGGCAGGTAGAGCGCGGCAGCAGGTTGAAGGTCTGGAATACGAAGCCGATTTCTTTATTACGCACGGCGGCCAGCTCATCGTCTTTGAGCATGCTCACGTCTTTCTGGCTTAGCTCGTAACGCCCGCTGCTCGGCGTATCCAGACAGCCCAGCATGTTCATTAAAGTCGATTTTCCGGAGCCGGAAGGCCCCATAATGGCTACATATTCGTTTTGATAAATATCAAAAGAAAGCCCTGTGAGCGCCTGCACCTGCTGGGCACCCATCTTATAGGTTTTGGTCATGTCGGTGATGCGGATGAGCGGCCGGGCAGATTCCATAAGAAATTGGGTTAGATTAGAAAAGTGAAAAACAGATACACAGCTATTCGGGAGCCACGCCCTTCCGGGCAAAAAAATAGCGGAACTACCTCTCGGCAGGTCCGCTATTTACATGTAGCTATGCTGCTGCAAATGACTAACGAGGTCATTGCCGCTTAGACGATGCTTATACGTTTTTGTTACGCGCGGCAAAGGCTACAAAATTTTTAACCAGCGAGTCGGTCAGTTGAGCCGTGAACTCGTCGGTAATGCCGTCTTCTTCGTTAAAAATTTTGTGTACGCGCTGCAGGAATACGCGCTCGGGAAACAGATAAGCGTTGCGATAATTGGCAATCATTTGCATCTGCTCTACCGAACGGA